>CAZFJT010000442.1:3118-3554 GCA_964519135.1 uncultured Syntrophales bacterium
TCAATTCCTAATCAAAAACCGGGGCAATGCCATGATCGATACCATCAACATCCGTAGTGGCGGAGGGACTAAATACATCAATCAGAGAGACGAGGACTTCCTACAGTCATGGTTCCAAGAGGAAAACTATAGGAAACAGTTTACAGATGCCCTTAGAGATTACCTGGATATGGGCAATTTCAAATACCCGATATACACGAACAAGATCTACGTGAGCATTTTTCGGGAAAAGGCTCAGGAATACCGCAATGTTTTGAATCTCAACGCGAGGGATAAAGTGCGTGACACCCTCTATTCAGAAGTTCTAGATGTTATAGCCTCTTATGAAACCGGTTTTGCGGCCCTACTCCGTAAGGAAAGCGAGTACAAGGGGCGTAAGCTAAGCTCTTGGGAAGTGGATAAACTGTTCGCTGACTTTGAGAGGCAGGCTCACTGG
>CAZFJT010000443.1:0-3551 GCA_964519135.1 uncultured Syntrophales bacterium
TACACAGGCTTTGCCTTTGCCCTGGTCAGAGCTAGAGCGTGGTGGCACTCAGCTTTGATGCCCGGCTTCTTTCTCACGTCAGCCCTTTTGTCGGGCATAGCCCTTTTATTCGTTGTCGCGTTGATCATGGACAAGCGAAAAAAATATAACCTTGACCCTGAACTGTTCAAGAGTCTCAGGTTGATGATGATAGGCATTTTGGTGGTGGATCTGTTTTGGAACATGTGTTTCTGGTTGACTTTGCTGGTTTCTAACGCGGACGGTTACGCGTCGGTTTTGTTCGCGTTGACGGAAAAGTTGTACATATTCGGAGAGATAGGCTTTGGTATGCTCGTCCCCCTTGTTCTGCTTCTATTGCCATGGACCAGGGAAGACAAACTTTTTCAATGCCTTGCGTCCTTATTGATAATAATGGGCGTATTTCTAATGAGATACTCTGTGGTATTCATAGGCTTTGATATCCCATTAAGCTGATAATATGACAATAAAGCGTTATTCAAGAAGAGACTTTTTAAAGATCGCCGCCATGTTCGGAGGCGCCTCACTATTCGCGGGCTGCGACTTATTGGGTCATCAGACCACTGTTCCTGAATATATTAAAGGCGCCCCGAGTCCAGACCCTTTGGAAACACTCGATGGGGTTGAAAAGATTTTCACTGTCTGTGATCTTTGCCCAGGAAAATGCGGTATAAGTGGACGCATAAGCCAGGGCGCCTTGGTAAAGATAGAAGGAAGCCCATTTCATCCTGTTACAAGCCCTGAACCTTTACCCCTGGACTCCCCAAATAAGCTCACAATAGAAAAATCCGGCTCAATCTGCGCGATAGGCGGCAGTGGGATTCAAACCTTATACGACCCATTCAGAATAGCGAGCCCATTAAAAAGAGTCGGCCCAAGAGGATCAGGTAAATGGACGCCCATAGAATGGGGACAGGCTTACACTGAAATTATCAATGGCGGCGACCTTTTTGGGGAAGGAAATATCCAGGGGTTAAAGGCTCTGAATAAAAAGGATAATGCCCTTGGAATACTTACAGGCGCGATAGACTGGTCCGCTGAAGTCTTTCTTTCACAATTCATTGAGGCCTTTCGCGCAAAATCGCTCAGGGATAGTCAAACTATTGTGCTCAACAGAGATAAACAGGCTGCCGCGGCTGTTTTTGGGCCTGATTGCGGCCCTGTTGACGCGGACTACGAACATGCAAAGTTTGTTGTAACCATTGGCGACGCTCCCCTTGATTCTGGAATACCTTTGGTCGGCAAAGCCAGAAAGATCATTGATTCTCGTATGAAGCCCAATGGCTTCTTCTGGGCTGTGATTGACCCACGTTTATCCACAACCGCTTCAAAAAGTGACATTTGGATCCCTGTGATTCCAGGTGGCGATCACTTTTTGATCCTTGGAATCATGGCCGCGTTGAAGGATATCCATGAAATAACAGCCGCCTCTATAAGCGGACCACCAAATATCCCATTAGAGAAAATTTCAAATTCAGTGGATATATACACTTGCTCAGTAAAAAGCGGAGTCCCTGTGGAGAAGATACAACTCCTTGCTGAGAAATTATTCAACGCAGGTCCCAGGGCGGCTGTAATACCCGGACCAGGAATCTACGCACAACCCAATGGACTGGAATTGGCAATTGCGATCCTTTGGCTGAACAGGTTGGTTGGATCAAAGCCTGGATCAGGGGGAATCATAACGAGTAATAGTAAGTTATTCACTGAAGCGGAAAAAAGGCTTGGCCAAAATTCGGATATTGTATCTGAGGCTGGATTAATGGACTCTCCCACTGAGGCCCTAATGGTATGGCGCTCAGACCCGGCCTACCATCAGCCAACCAGATCCAGGGACTTTTTTGGCAAGAATAGCCCATCCAAACTCATTGTAACCATTGACCAGAGGATTTCCCAAACAGGCGCGTTGTCCGACTACATACTTCCTGACACAACGTACCTGGAGAGATGGGATATTTGCAGGATCCCGGGATTTCTGGGAAAGGACGGTTTCAGCGTTAGAAAGCCTGTTGTGGGAGTGGGGGATTCAAAAACCGGCTCGTATTATCCAATAGTAACAGGCGCCAAGATCATGGAGGACATCTTCTTGGAAATTGGCGGCCAAATGGGGCTTGACGGATTTGATATTCCAAAGAAAAAGAAGGACAGAGCAACCGCAAAAAGTCTTTTTGATAAAAAACTCCTTGCTATGACAAACGCTTATAATGCGCTCCGTCCCCTTGGCGCAGCAGGTTATTCCACCAACATGATCGAGCAAAAGGGAGTGGTTTTCAGACAATCCAATCCTTCCCCTTTGTCGTCATTTGATCCTGAACTCCCCTCTTTCATCACTGAATTTTCAGATTCAGCCAAACCTGAGAATGAACTCACCCTTATCACTTACAGCCTGCCATTTCACAGGTCTCCATATTCTGGAATCAATAGCTGGCTTATGGAAATAATCCCAGATAACAGGGCAATGATCAATCCAAAGGACGCCATGGCAAAGGGAATCAAGCAAGGGGACGCAATAGAGGTGAAAGCATTGGGATCGTCCAGCAGTTTTACCTGTAAAGCCCAGATTGCTCCGGGCGTAAAACCGGGTGTTATTGCCATTGCCTCAGGGTTCGGTTACCAGCAATATGGGGCTCAGGCTCAGATCATACAGGACCAACCATTAACACCCGACCATCCCAGGGGAGCGGGGGCCAATCCTTCGGAGTTATCCGGAAAGACGGTCCTGGTAAAAAGGATTTCCGCAAATAATACAGGTCATTCTTAAACCTTAATAACTCTTTACAACTATACCGCTGATTACATCCGCAGCCTCATCGACCCTGTCGGCGCTCCTGTTAAAATGCCTGTAAATCTCCCTATAGCTCAACATAACCCCGGGGTTTGCGCCTGAGAACAACTGCTTTAAAGCGGCAAGGTATAAATCGTTCATCCTTGTTTCAAGTCGATTCACTCTCTGGGCGTATTCCACGGAAACATTGGGATTCTTTTCGAGTCGTTTAATTGAAGATACAAGGAGATCCGATCCCATTAATAGAAGCTCAGCCATTTTGCAAAGGAATTCATTGCTCTTGACTTCGAATACTTCCATTTCCTTTACTGTGTTCCAAGCGTGATCAGCCACATCGTCGATCGCCCTGGATACCGCAAATATATCCTCTCTGTCTATAGGGGTAATAAAAGTCTGGTTCAGTTCATCAATGAGAACACGCCTGACATCCTGGGCTTCCCTGTGGAATTTCAAGACATCATCCGGAGGGCCTTCTTCTTCAAGAAATCTCAGCAAGGCCTTACAACATTTATGGGTCATCTCGGCCTGCTCAAGCATGAGTTGGAAAAAATCAGCCTTTTTCGATGGTTTAAACAAGTTCCAAAATGACATGGCGTACAACTCTCAAATTACTATTATCCTTATAAGAGCCCAGTAAATACCGGCGGATATCAATGCAACCACCGGCAGTGTAAGCGCCCACGCGTAAACTATGTTAACTGTTGTGGTCCAGCGCACCGCAGCGAGCCTTTTGGCCGCGCCCACTCCC
>CAZFJT010000444.1:0-734 GCA_964519135.1 uncultured Syntrophales bacterium
GTTCTATGAGCTTCTTTCTTAATTGAAGCGCTTTTTCTTCCTGCTCCATCTCCAGGCTTTCCAGTTCTTTTTCAGAATCGTCCATGGCCTCCTGAGCCAACCGTTGGGATCCCATAGCGAATTTACCTTGTCCAAGATAGACATCCGCAATTTTTATCCCTGATTCGGTTATTATGAGCTCCCTTAATTGGTTGGAATGCTCCAGTCCCCGGGCCTTCAAAACGTATACGCCCCTGTTGCGCTCGCCCCCTGAATCTACGGTTTTGAGGACTACCCAGCAGTCCATTACTGAAGACACTCCTATATCTGATTCGTTTGAAAAGTCCCGCTCATGGACGAGATCCGTGAACATAGCCGTGATATTCTTGGACTTGAGTTTGTCCACAAGCCGCGTGCCCACTGATCTAACATGATTGAAATCCCCTGCGGAAATAAGCCCTGACAAAGGATCGAAAACCACCACGGCAGGTTCAAAGGTTTCCAATCGGGTAAAGATATTAGAAAGGTGGTGTTCCAGTCCTAAGCGTGTGGGGCGTAACGCGATAATCTTGAGAAGTCCTTGTTCAATATGCCTTTCCAGATCCATTCCTATGGAACTCATATTGCGTATGATCTGCATTGGGGATTCTTCAAATGCAAAGAACAGAACCTTTTCCCCTCTGCTGGCCGCGCTTTGGGTAAACGTCGCCGCAATACTGGTCTTTCCGGTTCCTGGGGAGCCTGAAACCAGAATA
>CAZFJT010000444.1:744-1675 GCA_964519135.1 uncultured Syntrophales bacterium
AATACTGCTGCCCTTATAGAAGCCAGCCCCTCCGAGCATGCTGTCAAAACGCTCAATTCCTGACGAGACCATCTCTGATGGCGCATCATGCTCCAGACCCGCTGAAGTAACCGGTATAAGGGAAAGGCCATCCGAGTCTATGAAAAAAGGGTGTTCATCAGCCCCATGGGCGGAACCCCTGTATTTCACTATGCGCAATTTTCTGGTCGCTATTTGGTCTTCTATTGATTGGCGAAGCTCAATAACGCAATCAACAACATATTTGGCAAGATCACTATGTTTTGATATAATAGACGAACTGCCGTCTCCAGTCAGAACAACCGTTACCCCTTGGGATTTCAACCAGTCAAGGAGTCTTCTAATTTCAGCCCGAACTATCCCGGATTTCTCAAAGCCGGAGAACAAAGCGTCTATTGCATCCAGTACGATTCTTTTGGCTGAGTTGGATTGTATTGCGTGGCCTAAACGAACGAAGAGCCCGTCGAGATCGTATTCACCAGAGGCCTGAACCTCCTTTGGGTTGATTGGGAAATACTCTATTCGAATCAGACCCTGATCCATGTAATTATTGATGTTATTGCCAAACGAATTGAAGTTGCGGACAAGGTCTTCGGTGGATTCCTCAAATGACACCAAAATGCCTGGTTCGTTGAGTCGGGTTGCGCCATGGCGTATAAGCTCCATTGCCAGCACAGTCTTCCCGTTGCCGGGCGCTCCTGTTATAAGAGTGGCTCTGCCTTTGGGCAAACCTCCGAATAGTATGTCATCCAGGCCCACGATCCCTGTGCCTGTCTTTTCAATCATTTTTTCAGAAGATGCAACGTTAATTGTTGATTCACACATTTCTCTGAGCCTCTATCTATTATAAAATTGAAATGAATTCAAAATGATATGCCCGCTTAGACAATTAGTCAAGCTTTTGTACAGTAGA
>CAZFJT010000444.1:1685-3536 GCA_964519135.1 uncultured Syntrophales bacterium
CATAACTGGGTGGCTGGAGTACTATGAGCGAAGTTTGTTGAGCTCGCGAATTTAAAGACAGCCAATCGGACCTCTAGCCAACAGGCAAAACGCAGCGCCCCCAATTAGCGAATAGTTACATAAGCATCCACATTAACGAAAAAACGCTACCGCGCCGCTTTGCTCTGGGGTCTCTTCAGGAGAGCTCAATGCGCTCATGCAGTTGAATGTCTATTTCTGAGATATCCTTAAGAGGATCTCAGGCGACCCTAGGCGCCCATTTTCTTCTTATTGGACTCAAAGCCATCATTTTTCGCTCTTTGAAGCAACTTATCCGGGTCCAGGTTGTATAGTTTAGCGGAATTCAGTCCCAATATAGCTTCTCTAACTTCCGACCTCGGGTCGCCCAGCTTATCAAAGCCGAATTTTTCACACAGATCATCCGGGATCTCTATTCTGCGAAACGCCTCGATCTGCCATTGGGGTGAGCCGTGCCAAACGGAGTCGGTTCCCCATAACACATGGGATGCGCCCAATCCCTTTATCAGTGTTCCCAGGATAAGAGCTGCATGACGGGGATGCATGATGGCTGACGCTCCGAAGACGGTTCCCAGATCCCCATATACGTTCTCCACACCATGCTTATCAGGGATCTCCGCCAGGTCTGAAACCCAATCGATCCTTCCGGTTTGAAGTGTTTTGTCCAAATGGCTTTTGTATACAAAGTTACCGGGCTTGATTGCTGAATGGTAGATTATGAAATTGAGCTGTGGCCAATCTTTCGCGGCTTTTGGAAGATCGTCCACAGTGGCGTATTTCCAGTTTTTATATGACTTGCGATAATCCTCAGGGATAAGGCCTTTATGAATGCAAACGTTTTTTATTCCGGATTTGACCATCTTTTCATATGCGGGATAAATGAGCTTTTCATCGTCCAGCCTGTACGGGTAATCACTGGGAAATTGGGGATCGCCTACTGTGTAGCCCTTCCAACTGTCAGGTTTGAGGTCGGAAATCGCGCGATCAATTTCCTCGAGCCACCCCGGCTGGCCGGGTGTTATAATCGCCTGCCCCAGAAGTCTTGTGGATCCTGCGAGAGTGTTCACGATCCGTCGAGCTTCGGCTATTTGATCATTAGGTAGAAACCAATTCTCCTTTTTATCCGAGGGCGCCCCACTGAGCAGAGCTATGGTTGTGTCGCTCTGCAAGTAGACTTCCTTGAGGAAGTTTTGAAATTGAATGTCTTCAAACGATGGCTTATCGCCCTTGATTTGGGGATTGGAATGGTTGGCGGTGTAAGCCCTAAGGTCGAGCAAATTGGTATTTGTAAAATTCTCATGTACAAAATGCACTTGATCATCAAAAATGAATTGATTCTCAAATGTGCTTTTACGTTCAGCCGCAGCTACAGGATCCTTGGCTTCGGCTTCATCCACCTGGAACAGTGTTCCAAAGACCTGATTCATGGCCATAAACGCTACAGCGTATCCGCTTAGGCCACGAAGGAATTCCCTACGAGACTTACCGTGGGGTCTTCCAAATTTTTCAGCGATTTCATCGGTTAATCTTTCCACTTTGCGCTGATAGGCGGTTTGTGGAGGGGCTTTGAACTCTCCGTTCGACTCAACCTGGGTTGGCACTGGATAATGTATGTGTTTGGAGCGTCTTGGAAAAGGATTCTTAGAGTTTCCTTTAGCTTTCTTCATCCCCATTTTCTCCCTTCATAGTTTGGCATTGGCAATTTGTTGATAGGGCTTGCTAGCGGTTTATATATTGTCTCAATCTGTTTGGGCGCCAAAACGAAGATTCACATAATTCGGCAGTCTATCATGACATGACATGAGAGCCTGGTTTTTTTGGGCAATTCTTATT
>CAZFJT010000445.1:0-3526 GCA_964519135.1 uncultured Syntrophales bacterium
GTACATGCCATAGGGAATTTCCTGCAGCTTGTGGGCCAGCGTATTCCTGAGATTACCCAAAACATCGTTAACAATCTTCTTTGAGTCCGCGCCAAAGAGGATCACGTCTCCTGGCTGAGCGGTTACAGCTTCATTGATGCCGATCCTTTCATCTTCCCCCAAAAATTTAGCTATTGGCGACTGCCATGATCCGTCATTCTTGATTCTGGTGTACGCAACCCCTTTTCCTCCGTATATTGAAGCAAAATCCCTTAGATCATCAAGATCCTTTCTTGAAAGGCGCTCACCGTTCTCCACTTTCATGGCCTTTACTATTCCGCCTTGGGAAATTGCTGTCTTAAAAACTCCGAACCCGGTTTCAGATACAATTGAGGTTATATCCGTAAGTACCAGCCCGAATCTCAGATCAGGCTTGTCCAGACCGTATAGCTCCATAGCCTCTGAATAGGTTAGCCTCTTAAAGGGCCTTGGAACATGAAGCTCGAATATGTTCTCCATCACATCCGCTATCATTCGCTCAACAATGTCGAACAGGTCCTCTTCCTCCAAAAAGGAAGTCTCCATATCCAACTGTGTAAATTCCGCCTGCCTATCCGCCCTGAAATCCTCGTCCCTGAAGCATCTCACTATCTGATAGTACCTCTCGAAACCCGCTACCATCAGGATCTGCTTGAAAATTTGCGGAGACTGGGGCAGGGCAAAGAAACTACCAGGTGACAGCCTGGCAGGAACAAGATAGTCCCTGGCGCCTTCTGGGGTGCTGGTGGTAAGAAAAGGGGTTTCTATGTCTATAAAATCTTCCTTGTCCAGGAACCCCCTGAGCCTGTTCAAGACCTTGTGGCGTATTTGAAGATTTCTTCTCGCGCCCGCTGAACGCCGTAAATCCAAATACCTATATTTGTATCTAACAGAATCGGTGGGCGCTTCATCCACATCAATGGGAAAGGGTGGAGAATCAGACCTGTTTAGGACCTTTAATTCATCTGTGAATATTTCTATTGTCCCTGTCTCCATCTCAGGATTCAATGAATCATCAGGCCTTCTTCTGACTACGCCCTTCGCGGCGATTACCCATTCCGGTCTTAGAGCGTGGGCCCTTTCATGGGATTCAGGGGAATGTTCCGGATTAAAGACAACCTGAACAATTCCCAGGCGATCCCTGAGATCAACGAATATAACACCGCCATGGTCCCTGCGGCGCATTACCCAACCCATTACCACAACCACGGAATCCAAATCTTTTTCGGACAATTAAGTTGAGTGGTGTGTCCGGTTCCACCCATCTAAAGGCTCTGGAGTCAAAGCTATTCTCCTCGCAGGTATCCCAATAGCCTGTCAAATTCCACAGGAACCTGCTCTTTGGTTTTCATGTCGCGAACAGTGGCCACGCGCTTTTCAAGTTCTTCTTCCCCTATCATCACAACCTTGTGGGCGCCAAGTTTGTCGGCTGTTTTCATCTGCGACTTCAGGCTGTTAAGGTTGAATCTCGCTTCTGCTGTTAGCCCTGCTTTTCTCATCTCATTGACGAGTCGGAACCCATATTTTAAACCCTTTTCTTCTAAGATAGCCACGTACGCGTCTGTTCTCCGGGTAAACCTTTCGTCATCTGGTATCCCCATTATCACTCGCTCAACACCTATGGCAAAACCTATCCCGGATTGATCCGGCCCACCCAATTCAGCAAGCAAACTGTCGTATCTTCCGCCGCCTCCAACAGCCTTTGTCCTGCCGAGATCTTCGTGAATTATTTCAAACGCAGTCCTGGTGTAATAATCAAGACCTCTCACCATTCTGGGCTCTGTTCTGTAGGGTATCTCAAGGAGGTCCAGGAATTCCAATACCTTCTCGTGGTGTTTTTTACAGTCCTCATCAAGGCTGTCTGTGATCAAAGGAGCGCCTTGAACAAGATCTACGCATCCTGGCGCCTTACAATCCAGTATGCGTAGCGGATTCGCGTCATATCTGCGCCGGCAATCATTGCAGAATGCTTCCAGGTTCGGCTTGAAAAATGCTTTTAATCCTTCTTTATATGTTTCTCTGCAACTTCTGCATCCCACAGAGTTGACTTCCATGACCAGGCCTTTTGCCCCTATATCATTCATCACCTGATAGGCCGCGCCAATGGCCTCAGCGTCAGTAAAGGGTGAATCGTCTCCTATGATCTCCGCGTTTATTTGAAAAAACTGCCTGAACCTGCCTTTTGCCGGTCTTTCTCTCCTGAACATGGGGCCTGTTGTGTATAGCTTCAGATGAGGTTCCTTTCTAAGCAGCGAATGTTCCACTACAGCCCTGAGCACACTGGCGGTTGCCTCTGGTCTAAGGCTCAAAGTGTCTCCACCTTTGTCCTGGAAAGTGTACATCTCTTTTTCAACTATATCGGTTACTTCACCGATTCCCCTTTCAAAGAGTTCGGTTTTTTCCATTACAGGTGTAATGATCCGTCTGAAACCGAATCTCTCCAGGGCTGATTCCGCTTTATTTATCAGGTAGTCCCATTTTATCGCCTCATCGGGCAGTATGTCATGGAACCCCTTTACGAGTCTTATCATTAATCCAAAGGTCTCCTTGGAAAAAGGCCCTTTACCTGCGCCTTGATCTTTTTGGGCCACCTGCTGAAGCGTATTGGCTCGTGTGTTTTGCCTTGCCCAGTGTCTTGTGGCCCTGTTTCTGATAGAAATATTGCTCTTTGTCTTATTGGGGCTTTCTCACTTCGGTCTTGTTAAGTTCTGGCTTGCCCTTTCAGGGCATGGTTCATCCGCCCCTCACAAAACCATCGGCGCCAGCTCACAACTCATGGGATACCTACCTGTTATCCATTATCACAGGCCACTAAATCTTGCCGGTCCAATGGCGGATAGCGAGCGCCATAAAAACCTAACCCATAATATGCGTTGCACGAAGTATAGTACCTTTAAGTCCCCTGTTCTTAATGGCCAGCCAAAGGCGCCAGGGTGAAAAAGCCTTTATGGAAAATATCCGATCATGGGCCGATTACTTTAGGTAAACAGAAATTCGCAAATCCCGTATTAGAATATATTGCGATGCTTTCGTCAAGACCCGCGGGGCAAAGCCGCTCCAATAGATTACCTGGTATGCCCGTGGGGCCTGAAATAATTATTCAAATCGTGGATTATTTATTAGTTGAGAGCAGGTGGCTGCAACTGTGGTTTGCTGAACAAAGCTAGCCCGATTAGGAATTAGTTAATTCTCCACTTTTCCCGCGCGCTCGAATAGCTCGGGATTAACGAGACCTTTTTTAATAAGCTTCCTTTTTAAACTCTGAAGTCCCTTTTCCGATAACCTGTATTTTCTCATCAAATCATCATCTCCAAGTCCAAGCTCTATATCCTCCAACACTTCCTTGGCCTCCACAGTGACCTTGCGGGTTGTGACACCTTCTAGAAAAAGGGTCACTTGCTCTGTTTCCAATCCAAGTCTTTCAGCAAGGGTCTTCTTGGATATTAGGCCCTTGTCCCAAAGCTTCCTGAACATAATAATTACATAAAAACTGTGCACAAATTTGCTG
>CAZFJT010000446.1:0-3519 GCA_964519135.1 uncultured Syntrophales bacterium
TTTTTTTTTAATTTTTTTTGGTTCAATTTTTTTTATTTTTTTGGGGGGGGGTGGGGGGGTGTCTTTTTTAACAAATTGGCCCCCCCCGGTGAACGCTTACCCTGATTTATCCCGCTTCGTGGCGGATTAGAATCTCTTCCCACCTTTGATCAGTGAAGTCCTGGAGCTGTTGTATTTGATCCTGGGATATCTTCCTGAATCTGCCCTGGCCTGTGACATAATCCTCAACAGTCTTTTTTCTACCGGATTGGGCAAGTTTCAATGACCTGGATGTGAGCCTTAACTTGCCATCAGTGATCTCGTAAAGGATATGTATCCCGCAATCAATTGCCAGCTTGCCCATCTTTATCAGGTCCTTATTGGGAAATCCCCAACCTGGTGGGCAGGGAGCGTGGGTCTCTATGTACCGTGGGCCTTTGATATCCTTGGCCTTTTTCACCTTATCGTAAAGGTCCAAGGGATAGGCCGGTGATGCTGTGGCTATGTACGGGATCCTGTGGGCCTCAACGATCCTGATCATGTCCTTTTTATGCTGCAGTTTCGCGAGCACAGGCGTTGTGGTTGTAACCGCTCCAACAGGGCTTGCGCTGGACCGCTGGGTGCCTGTGTTCATATAACCTTCATTGTCGTAACAGAAATAGATGAAGTTTGTTCCCCGCTCCAACGCGCCTGAAAGGGCCTGTATACCAATATCGTATGTGCCCCCGTCTCCCGCGAACGCGGCCACAGTGAAATCATCCTTGCCCACTGCCTTCAATCCGGCCACTATTCCTGAAACAGAAGCTCCTGTGGCTGCAAAGGGATTGTTTATGCATATGACCTTGGCTGGAGTTATAGGGTAAACACCATGAAGGACGGTCATGCAGCTTGCAGGGACCGCGACGATCGTTTTTCCGTCATCAAGGGCCTTGAGAGCGTGCCTGTACGTGAGCGCCAATCCGCAGGCCGCGCATGATCTTGTGCCGGGCAGTATAAATTCTTCTGTGGGAAGCTCCCTTGCCGCTTTTGTGGCCATATTCATATCTCCATTACCATGTTTAGGCATGCGCTTAGTCATGGCTATATGTATTAATTATTTGAGATTTATCCATCCGTGTCTCAAGCCGTTTTCCATAACATTTTTGGTGGTTTCGACTATTTGTTCAGGTCGCACGTCCCTTCCACCCAAGCCTGCAACAAAGTCCGAGACCTCGACCATTATTCCCCTATCAAACAACGCGGCCTTTATATCAGAGGCCAATGCGCCTCTGTATCCATAGCTTATGTCCTTTTCCACAACCACGACCTTTTTCGCGGTCCTGAGCTTTTCTGAGATACGCTCACCAGGGAATGGTCTATACGTCTTTACTCCCATAGCGCCTACCTTAAAGCCCTGGTCCCGTAGCTCATCCGCGGCCAAGGTGCATTCTGAGGCAAGGGAGCCCATGCTAACGATAATGACATCGCTGTCTTCCATGCGATGATCCCAGGTCAGGCCTCCCCAGCCCCTACCAAATGCGGCGCTGAATTCCTCGTCGACTTTTTCGATCAGGTCGATGGCGCCCAAGAGATCATTGTGCAGTTGGTTTCTCAGCTCCATGTAACCCGGCTTGACCTCCCCATTGGGATCGGCCCTCGGATCACTGAGAATAAGTGGATTCACATTCATCCTCATGCCTGGCTCAATGTTTATAGGGGGCGCTAAATCAGGCAGGAATTCCGAGACCATATCACGATCAGGTATCTCCACAGGGGAGCTTAGATGGGAAAGGGTGAATCCGTCATAGCAAACCATAACCGGAGCATATATTGTTTCCGCTATTTTATACGCCTGTATTATGGTGTCCAGGGCCTCTTGGCTATTGCGGCAATAGAGTTGAATCCATCCAGTGTCCCTTTGGGAAATGGAATCCTGCTGATCATTCAATATGGTCCAAGGCGCGCCAACACCTCTGTTTACACAGGCCATAACCACGGGAACCCTGCTCCCGGCCGCCCAGTGCAGCATCTCGTGCATATATAAAAGGCCATTCGCGCTGGACGCGGTGAATACCCTTGCGCCAACCTGTGACGCAGCTATCACAGAGGCCATTGCTGAGTGCTCGCTCTCAACGGTAAGGTACTGAGCCTTGAGTTCGCCACTTTCCACCATTGAGGCCAATTCTTCTGTAACAGGGGTTTGGGGGGTAATGGGATAAGCCGCGATAACCTGAACATTACAAAGGGCCGCTGCTTGCGCGGCCGCCTCATTTGCAGTGATAATCCTGATATCTTTCATATGGTTCGGTCCAAATCGGAATATTGATAGAACTGATTGCCCATGAATCGGCCCTATTTATTAACGATATACTATAATGACGCCTTGAGATTCTATTCAGCGGGCTTCCTGCCGTCCTTCATCTCTATTGCGTGTACAGGGCACTCCTCAGCGCATATACCGCAACCTTTGCAGTATTCCAAATCTATCTCCAAAGGAAAATCTCTGGTTATTACGCCGTCAGGGCAGTACATCCAACAGTAGAGGCAAGAGTCCTTACCTGTGCACTTGTTGTGATCAATTACAGGAGTTTGTGATCTCCAATCGCCTGTTTTGCCGGCCTCACCTTTGTGGGGCTCTGAGATGGCTCTTTTTAAGCTCTTATCATTATTATGTTTCGAGTCTTGGCCCATTAATTCCCCTTTGTTTGGGTCTTTTTATTTAATTCCAGTAATATTATGCTCTTGCAGCCTCAGCCTTGTCCTGTCTCGTTATATTTGTAGCCTTATAGGCCAATTCAAGGGCTTGTATGTTTCTTTCAGCCTGTCCGGGCTTATTTCGGAATTTGCTTTCAATGGCCTGTTTAAGGCTTCCAATGCTCACAAGATCGCAAGCAGCGGCCACTGGTCCCAATATGGATGTTGAGATCAGGACATTTCCCTCAACAGTCAAACCCGCTTGTTCAGAAGAATGGAAAGCGTCGGCAATGGCTACGTCAAACGCGCCTGCTAGTCCCAGCCCACCTGTTGATGATCCTGAGTTGACAACTAGAAGTCCCCCCTCTTTAAGGTTCGCTGTAACATTGACCATTTCCAAAAGGTTATCATCCAGCACAACCGCCACATCAGCCAGGATCACATTGGAGTACGTGCGGATCGGCGTTTTTGAAAGGCGCGTATGAACGCTGACCGGCGCTCCTCTTCTCTCTGAGAAGTAAGTGGGCTTTGCGCTCACACCTTTGAAGCCTTCATAATAAGCGGCCTCGGTATATATTTTGGCCGCTGTGACAGCCCCTTGTCCGCCTCTACCATGCCATATTATTTCGTATGTTTCGCTCATCTGAATTCCCAATTCCCGCAATTATTAACAAACCACTAATTTAGACTTTTACTTTGATTTCGTCAATAAATGTTGCTATTCAATTGTAAGCGTTTACTCTTATGAGTAAAACAGTGTGCGCCTCGCTGGGCTATGGGATTCCTATAAGTGAAGTGTTTTGAGCCTTTGAATTATAGTAATTCTCGTAATAAAACACGGAATGAAATGAAATTTCATTCCGGCCT
>CAZFJT010000447.1:0-3518 GCA_964519135.1 uncultured Syntrophales bacterium
GTATTTATAAGAGAAATCGCGGAGCGGATCAAAAGTCGCTCAGGTCTTACGAGCATAAAGCAGACCAAAATTGCGCAACAAATGAAAAGGGCCTTTGCGGAGCTTAAATGCCTGAGGTGATCCCACAGCTTTTGGACGTGGGCGCCTATAACTGCTATTCCAATGAGCATAACCACTGCGTTATAACGATATGAATATTGGTGAGGCGCCAGAGAGAGATGAGTAATTCCATAAGCTAAGAATATGGCTGTAATAAGGGACCATTGGTTCCAGACGGTGTCCCGCCCTTTTTTAAGAATATGGACTGATAAAAGGAAAAGGCAAATCAGTATGATCAAATTGAATTCACCGGTGTGAACCCAAGAAAATGCGTTCACAGATATAAACAGGAGCTTTTCATGTAATGGTATGGAAATCGGAAGCGCCTTCAGGGCTATTGGGCCTGGAATGAAAGGCCAATCATTATAAAGGGAAATTAATCCGTAAACGATTATGGGCGTTGCGGACATTACCAGTATGAGGGAAATATCCTTAATACGCTTAGTCAGGGCAGCCATGGCAATACAAGACGCGCCGACAAGGAAAGCCCCTTCATAACGCACTGACGCGACCAAGGGCCCAAGTATGATTAAATATAAAAAGATCCTGCCCTTAAAGTCCTGCTCAGGAAACACAAACAGCGTGGAAAAATATAGGAACAAGCAGCAGAGAAGGATCTGTAAAGAGTGTTCCATACCCACAAAGATCAATGGAACCATGGGAGTGAGCAGGATTGCCACCACAAGGGTTATAAACGCAAAAAAGCCGGTTACATTGAAACGTCTTAACATGAAGTGAATAGAAACCAGGGTCAAAGTGGAGAAAAGAACATTTAAGATGAAAGCGGCGGGTTCCCAGGGGCCGGTTATTAAGAAAAGACCGCTGAGTATCAACGGCCATAGTATTGAGGAGACCGATGAGCTAAATTCATATTGTGTTACGCCCCATACGCCATGGAGAGCGAAGTTCTTGGCCACCGCCATATGAATGTATGCGTCATCCAGTGAATAAATGATTAAGCCATTGGTTTTCAGTAGTCCGAGCCACAGGGTGTGAACCAGAATCGCAAAAAGTACGCATATACCGGCTATTAGAGGCCAATGCGCGGCAAGGCCGGAACCTGACTTTACTTGAACTGAATCAGCTTGAGAATAATTCATCCGAAATTCCATCTATGGATAATAGAAAGGGGAAATTCATGCTTTTGGTTCCTTTTTACTAATCCTTAACAGGTCCTTTTTCAAATCTGTAATTTATCAAAAGACTTAATAAATATGTGACCACAACAGCCACATAGAATTGTCCGATGATTGCTTCAATGACAGCCATTATCTTGGCCGAACCTGTAAGTGGAGTAATGTCGCCATATCCCAGTGTGGTCAGGGTTACAAAACTATAGTACAAAAATTCGGTAAATAGATGATCTGAATTGGACTTAATCGAAAAAGCCAAGTTATCATAAAAATACATGAAGTAATAGACGTACGCCCACAAGAACCCTATAGCCATATACAGGCTGATTGTGTCCAGTATATTGCCTGGGTCAACTTTGGTGGCCTGCATCAATCGGGTCAGTATAAGGGAAGCGCAAAACACCAAGTACAGAATTACCAGTAGGGGAGCGGCGACTCCCATAGGGCGTTCTAAAAAAGCCGAGGCTTGAAGTTCGTTGGTCACGGAAATTAGGATTACGATAGCCACGGGAATTGCTAAAACTTTCATTATCAGTCTGGCTTTGGCGCCTTTTCCAGAGAGCCTCCAGGCCGGAATGGACAGGGCGGTGAAAAATATGAGATGTATTAGAAATTCCGGCGCGGCCGGCGTTATTATAAGTATCAACGCCAACGCGGACAATGAAAGGCCACTGTTTAAATTTCTTTGACTGGTCAAAACCGTTTCCCCCTTGATCCGGGCAGGCTCTATTCATAGGCTATTCTGAGATTCCGTGAATGGGTTATTTAAGCGCCCCACGCTTCTAAAACTTTTGATACATACTTCTGTGGACGTCCGGAACTATCTCTTTTATCATTCTTGAAAGGGCCTGTCTCTGGTTGGTCAGGGTGTCGGTTATGGAAGCAGCCACATTATAGGTGGACGAAGCGGAGAAATTCCTTTGCCACAATATTTTCCCTGACTTTGAGTTTTTGAGGGAGCACATTATAGTCAAAGCTCCCTTTCTGGTTATTTCTTTTCCCGCGGCGTTGAAGGCTGAGACGGTTTCTTCATAGGATAGGATGTCTGTGGAAAGAGTTGCGTCTCCATTACTTCTAACAGGCCTCAGTCTCGATCCCAGCCCGAATTCTCCGCGCAGTTGATTCGTTAATTCAGTTTCAAGTCCTCTTATAGTGGTGTTATTTGACGAGCTGGAGATTACAATGGTCTTAATCTCTTCTGGGAAAGGGTTGTCCGCGGCTACCCCTGTGAATTGATAGCCGCACCCTGAAATGAAAAGGAGCGCGGCCCAGATTCCGACCCGGAAAAGATCATTATAAGGGGATCGTTTAATGATGAGAGATAATTTCAATAGTCGCAAACAGAAAGTCTTGTTGTTCCCATCCGGTTTAAATCCCATCAAAGGCCTCGATGCCATGAGTCCATTACAGGGTTAGACCTAAAAACTCATCAAATCCGTTTGTGTCAATCACCAAGTCCCATTTTCTTAACCTATCACTATGTTTATTAATTTGCCTTTAACAAGTATCACTTTTTTTATTGCTTTGTCTTGTATATGTTTATTTACATTATCTTCAGCTAAAGCCAGTTCCTTGACTTCTTCCTCTTCCGCGTCAATAGGGGCCAATATCTCGCCACGTTTTTTGCCGTTTATCTGTACCACCATTTGGACCTCATCCTGTTGGAGGTATTCTGGATCATACTCAGGCCATTTAATCCTTGTCATGCCGGATTTGTTACCCAACGCCTTCCACATTTCTTCGGCAATGTGCGGCGTAAACGGCGCCAGCATAACAACGAGCGCCTCTATGGCCTCAGTGATGGCGTGTTTCGCGCCAGGGGGAGGTCCTTCGTTTTTTAGCAGAATATCGCCCAGGGAATTAACGAATTCCATTAAAGCCGCTACAGCTGTATTGAAATGAAACCTCTTTTCAATGTCGTCAGTGGCCTTTTTAATGGTTTTGTGGGTGAGGCGCCTCACTTCCTCTGAGATTTTATCGGCCTCGTCGCTCTTCACCGATCTCATTGGTTTCCATTCCAGAAATTGATAAACCAGCTTCCAGAAACTGAGCAAAAACCTGTGAGATCCGGCCACACCTTCAGAAGTCCATTCAAGGTCTCTTTCAGGAGGCGACGCGAATAAACAGAAAAGCCGAACCGTGTCCGCGCCGTACTTATCCACAAGCTCCTCAGGATCCACCACATTGCCCTTGGATTTTGACATCTTGGCGCCATCCTTAATTACCATTCCCTGGGTCAACTGGTTCGTAAATGGCTCATCTGATTTCTTTACACCCATGTCCCTA
>CAZFJT010000448.1:0-3518 GCA_964519135.1 uncultured Syntrophales bacterium
ATTTTCAACACCTTTTAGCACCCACCCACGGGGATCTATAACCTCACATACATAGTTATACTTTTTGTTAAGGATACGGCAAAGCATCCCTTGCCCCCCAGCGACATCTGCAATGTACTTTATGTCTTTCCAATATCTGTCGGCTATGTAATCCGCAACAATCTCAAATCGGTCTGGATCTCCATGGAAACGGTGTCTCCTCATAATTCCCTTTCAAATTGTTGTAAGCTATCTTCCCAATTTTGGTAAGCTTTGGAATTGTTAGTATCCTGTATAAGCGCCGCTTCAAAATCCCGCAGAGCTAACATATAGTAACCCTGGGCAGCGTATTTCTGACCTCGTCTTACGTGCTTATACGCAGGGCAATGTAATATATATAATAACATCTTATTCTTTGGTTCGCGCTGGCTAGCCTGCATGAGCGAATTATAAGCGATATGGAAATTTCCGCTCGCAGCTTGTGCCAGAGCTAAATCAATAAGTGGCCAAGCAGTATTGGGTAGAAGATTGACAGCCTCACTCAAAACAGAAACAGCCTTTTAGCTTCTAATGGCTCTAAGAACTCTCCCCTTATAGTAGAGTGCCATGGCCTGGTCTAAATAATTGTCTTCTACTGCATTAGAAAAAGCTTCTATTGCCTCATCGTATCTTCCCAGACACCAAAAATATTTTCCCAATTGATGAGAAGTAGATAATTTATGCTCAAAGATATCAAAAGACAGGGAGGGTAACTGTCTCTTATGACAGGAGCAAGGAATCTGGTGTTTTTGCCTGATCCGTTCTGGTGCTTTTCTCAAATACTGGAAATCAGTGCTAGGGGATAATGTATGTAGTAAGCGTTGATAAAGCTGACCATTGATTCCCGCTTCTGTCCACTGTTTTGGACTTCGAATTGGATGAGTTATATGTAAACCAGTGGCTGAATAGACTGGTATAATGTGATTTCCCAATGCCAATGCCTGTGCCCCAACTAGTGTATCTTCCCAACCCCACCCGTAAAACTGCTCATTAAATCCCTGTATGGCTATCCAATCGTCGCGACGCATACTGAAAAGAGCACCATAAACCATTCTTGGTAGATCCCATATATTGCCGTCTGCCATCCACAACCGTTTTCCATTTCCAAGCTTTTTTAAGTGATAAGACTCGCGGCACATATTTCTAGGCCAGCCTGGGTAGGGAAAACCTTCCCAATGATAATAGATACGATTGTCCTTGTAAAATTCAGGTAACACTTTATGTAATGAGTTGGGCAATGTTGATTCATCAATACGCGGGTCAGTCGCATCGACATCACAGCGAAACCCAATAAAAAGCACCGAATCCAAAACCTGATGACGTTTGATTAATTCCTCTATACTAAAAGTGGTTAAAAGCATATCTGCATCACAAGATACAATTACATCACCCTGAGCTATAGATATCGCAGTATTCATCGCATGAGCCCGACTGTGATGCTCTTGTCTAACCGCTGTAACGCGCAAATCCAAGTTCAGATGTTCTAAGATACTCCAGGTATCATCGGTAGACCCATCATCAACAACTATGACTTCCAGCAAATGTGGAAAACAGTAGTTAAAGCTGCTATGCTCAATAGCAATCAGGCATCGTCGAATAGTGTTGCCTGCATTCCAAGCTGGAATCACGATACTCACGGAAAGCGTAATCTCTTTTGGGTGTTTCCAGATAGAACTGAATGGATCTTGAACTAGTTCACCATCAGTAGCTAAACGATATTGCTCCTCAAGAGAACTATAGTCGTTGCTCTTCTCTTGAATGATTTGTTTTAAGTTTGCAGTCATAGTCCTTTGCAATTACTCGTCAGAAGAATGCACACACAAATTATCTGCGTAAGGATCTTTCTCAAGTAGTTCCAGGTAATCCCAATCGACTAAATCTTCTGTATGGTGTGTTGCATTCAGTTTACTGTCATTAGTATCTCGCTCATGATGGAAAAGCTTACCTACGCTCCCTAAGCAGTAATTACAGGACTGCAAAGGTTGAACAGATGATAAATAGCTCAACAACTCATCTAAGAAAATATCGCTATCCAGAATTCTCAAACCATCATTGACCATTTCCAATGATGAAATGCTCTTCAGTCCTTTGGGGATAAACTGACTTTGAGGGCACATATAGAAGTATCCATCGTCGCTTATAGTGTGACAATGCCAACGGTGTGCAATCTGACATGTTGAGTAAATCCGACGCACAAGATCAATATTTGTGGTTCCCAAGTCAGAGTACGCTTCTCTAAAATAATTGAAATGCAAAATTTGAATATCAACATCATAGGCTATAGCTATTTGTCGGCAAATGGATAGCTTCTCAGAAGAAAGTTGATAACTGGGGTAAATGGAAATATGAACTTCATCCACTCTTTCCCAAAATGAGTCAGGCTGACATCCAAGCAAAACCCCATTAGTTAATATACGAATACATTCACTGATCCCTGAGTCGCGCACAGCGTCTATAACATCTAATAAGTTTGGGTGCAGTAATGGCTCGCCACCAACCAATCTAACATGTTTAGGGTGATAGTTCTTGGATAAGGCAGACATAGCTTTAAAAATCCCATCCGGATTAACAAAATATCTGTCCATTCTAGGGGATAGATGACTACATGATCGACACGAAAAATTGCAATGATACACAATGCTAATTTCACAAGCTTCGGATTGAATTTTGTCGTTTTTGATCTCATATAACATAGTAGGCTAACTCAGTGGACTTCTTTACCATTCACAATATCGTGATCATCTACATACTGCTTAACACACACCCATTCTCCTGATTTCTGTGCTGAAGCATAACTGGCACTTATAGTTGCCGAAACGGAAAACACTTCCAACAGCGGTATCTGAAATGTTGCTGCA
This sequence comes from uncultured Syntrophales bacterium, assembly GCA_964519135.1. Lineage (GTDB taxonomy): Bacteria > Desulfobacterota > Desulfomonilia > Desulfomonilales > Desulfomonilaceae > CAZFJT01. The sequence goes on from CAZFJT010000448.1 coordinate 2,877, forward strand.
GTGAGAGATCTTTCGAAATCCAAAAACATAGCTTTAAACCAATTACTGTGAGATGGGTCATTGAAGTTGGTATCTGTTTCCGTGATGAGGACTTTGTTGTTATGAGTGAACTTGACAACATCATTCTCAATCTCGATGTATCCAGATGTTCCAGCAATCAAATACCGCGTGCACCTATAGGCCGATGCCCACGATAAAAATATCGCCGCTTGTTGTTCCTTGCTAAACTTTAGATTAAGTTGTACAGTATCTTCAGTACAGTATTCATCTGTACAAATGTTTCCAGTTAGGCAGCTAACCGAAATTGGAGTTGGTTCGTCTAAAAAATCGCAAATCATGTAAATGCTATGAGGTCCATGATCCATTAAGATCCCACCAGCAGAAAATTCTTGTTTTCTTCGCCAATCGGGAATCCATTCTGGTACCCCCTTAGCATGAGTTGTACGGTATGTATTAAGAGTTACGATTTGTGGAATACCTATATTCCCTTGGGAGATAAACTTTTTTGCTATATGCGCTACTGGAGAAAAACGGTAATTATGGCATGGATAAATAACCCTACTGTATTCTTCAGCCAATTCTATTAATTTTTCTGCCCGATTTACATCTGCTACTAATGGTTTTTCGCAGATTACATGGTAT
>CAZFJT010000449.1:0-3507 GCA_964519135.1 uncultured Syntrophales bacterium
GGCGCCAGAAGCTGTTTATTGAGGAAATATTTTTATGAACCATTTCGCGTTTAATCCTGAGAACTGCTATAGATTGTGCTTCATAAACAGTGATGATGTCAAGAGCTTGTCTGAAAAATTAAAGGTTTTGGAAGCATGCGATATTTGGCGTTTCTTGAACAAAGCCCTATTCGAAATGAATGAAATTAGGGACTTTATTCACAAGTAATCAATTTATTGTCATTATTCAGACAAAAATCTCTCAGCCAGCCATAAGTCTTCTGGAGAGGTAATCTTTATGTTCACCACATCATCTTCCACCAGCGCGACCTTGATTCCAAGTTCTTCCACCAACGATGCGTCGTCAGTCCCCTGAAAACTGTTTCCAATTGCCAGCTCATGGGCCTTTAATATCAGTTGGCGTTGAAATGTCTGAGGTGTGTGGGCGAGCCAGAGACCATCCCTGGGTATGGTTTGAATACGGCCTTGGGTTTCGTTTTTAACGGTATCTCGGACTTTTACCGCGGCAATGGCCGCGCGATGAAGCTCTGCCATATGAAAAGTTTCAGTTATTACTCTTTCCGACACCAAGGGCCGGGCCGCGTCATGTATGGCGACCAGATCGCTCGAACCCACGTTCTGTAAACCTCTCCATACCGATTCTTGCCTTGTTGCGCCTCCAGCCACAATGGTAACCGGTTTCTTGATATCCCAAGGACTTACGTACCGTTCCCTGCAAAGCCGTTCATCTCCTTTGGGAACTGTTACTATAATGCGATCCACATGCTCCATATCGTCGAAAGCAAGAATTGACCTCGTTATTATTGGAACGCCTTTCAAAAGGATATACTGCTTAGGCTCTTGGCGCCCCATTCTCAAGCCTTTGCCGCCCGCGGTTATCAAAGCTGAGTTACCCATGATCCCGCTCCAAAATATTCCCAGGGATTCTCACCCTTATTGTAGGGACGCGGTGTCCGTTGCGGAAATGTAACCGCGCTCGGCAAGAACAGCCAGAGTTCTCTGAGTTGCGCCCTCAGGCACATGGATTGTCAACCCTTTACCCCTGGGGCCTTTTCCCTTTGGAAAACCACGGATACCTTTTTTCAGGCCCCCATTAATCATGCGCATAAAACTCATGGGGCACTCGGTCACAGCAGCCAATAAGGTTAAAGGTAAACTTTTATTCAATTCCTTTAATTGGATGGTTTCATATCTCAAACGCGGGATTCCTACTTTTTCAAGGCCGTAGTATTCCCGGTTACTGTCCAAAAGAAACAGGGCTATCAATCTTGGAATGTAATCCTCTGTTTCTGAAGGTAATTTCATGTCCCAGTAGTTTGTGGTCCTGTATATCTTCATCCTGTTTTTCAAAAGGGTCAAACCCGCGTTGTACGCAGCGCAGGCTGTTAGCCAACTGGATTTTCCCTTGTAGGAGGTTTGTATCTTTAACCATTTTAGATAACGCGCAGCAGACCTGGTGGATAACTTCAAATCCCTTCTGTCATCCCTGCGATAATTCACCACAAGTGACCAGTCCAGGCCAGGGTCAGGGGACAATGCCTCCAAAGCGGCGCCCTTCCTGAATTGCCACCAACCAACAGCATTCCTATGGGATATTGCCGACTGGGTGTAAGATGATTCCAACGCAGGTACCAAAACCAGTTCAGGCGGGGCCTTTTCTTGTTTCAATACATCAGCTACAATCTCTTTGTACCTGTCTTTCCTGAGCAGCCATTTGCATGTGTTTTCTATGAAGTCGGTGAGAAGGTATTCAATCTGGTTCTCTATACGTCTTTTCACGTCTTTCCTGTCTATAGGAACATATTCTCCGCAAAATAAAAGTCCTTGCTCCACAACCTCAGGTGGAATTGAGCGCCTCTTTCCAGTGTATTCCAGGGGCGCGGGTAAACCGAATCTCAAACATTCAAGCTTATGCTTTTGAATCAGGGCGCTTCTCTTCAAGTCGGCAATGCGTTCCCTTTGTTTCAGGTAATCAATCTTGGCGGCTATTCCTGCGGCGGGATCCATATCCAATAGGTCATAGGGCTCTCCCTTTAACCACAAGAGAATTTCGGCCAATCGCCGCTGGCTTGAATTCAGCTCAGTCTTCTCTGTTTGATATTCAACGGACGTTCCCAGGTTCTTGCGATTCAACAGATTCTCATAGTCTCTTATAATCCGTGAATATCTTGGGCCATATTCCCCTTGGATGGATTGGGCGTATTTGATTTCAGATTCAAGTTGCTTAAAGAGATAGTAACCTGTGAGCCTTTGGCGGCTTTGGCTCACAGCGGCCTCAGTGGATGGATAAGAAAGGGCCAGAAAAATTGATACAGGACAGGCTAAAGCGAATATTATTGATCTGTAAAACCTGCTCATTTGCCTGCATTTCCTTGGCTCAATTGCACTGATACGACTAATTTCTCTTCGAAGATTTCAATGGCTTTCATTGTGTCGGCAAGCGCCCTGATCTTTGTATCATAGGGTACGACCTCCAACGCCTCATCCAGCTCCAAATGAGCTTTATCCTTTTTTCCCATTTTATGGAGGCATAGGATCAAATTTACCCTTGCAGGAGTGAAGGCCGGGGAATGTTCCAGCAGCCTTTCATATAAATTAACCGCGGTGATGGGATCCCCTTTCTCTTCGGCAATTACCGCCTCATAGAACAACCATGATCTATCCCTGGGGAATAGGCTTCGCACAAGCAGCAGAGTTTGTCTGGACCCATTATAGTCTTTGGCCTTGGCCCTTTTTATGGCTTCAGCCAACAGTATCTCCTTTAAGGGTTTTATGGGTTTAGGCTGTTTCGCCATTTCTCTTAAGGCCACCAGATGCTCGAAATTGCGTTGAGCGGCCTGATCTTTGGGATCAATGATCAAAGCCTTTCCATAGCAGGTTCCAGCGTCCGCCCATTTCCTTAAGTCTTGATACGCCGCGCCCAATTGAACCAAGGCTCTGACATTGTTTGGGTTTTTGGTAAGCTCCTTCTTAAGGATACTTATGGCGGCTTTTGTCGCGCCTGATCCTCTAAGTTCGGTAGCTTGATCCAAAGGATCGCAAAACGCGCGTGTCGTGATTATTGCGACCAACATAAGACCTGTAGCAAATATGTGGATCACCGGTCCTGTGTTGCGTGGTTTCATGGCCTCATTGCCTTTGGCTATGATATTGTGGTTAATCATCCCTTGTATCATAGCAGGCGCCAAAGATGAAGCGGGCCGCTATAGTTCAGTTGCGAAGGGGCCAATTTAGTGCTAGAGTCGGAAACTTAAACATTCAGGGGTGTCCCGTGGATCTCCTAGAGTCGATTCAATCCGCAATGCAGGACCTTGAGGGCCAATTGGTTGACCAGCTCAAGAGCAGGGTGCCTGTGGCCTTTGAGATAGCCGCCCATATAATGAACAGTGGCGGCAAAAGGGTAAGGCCCCAGATGGCCGTGATCTCGGCAAAAATGGGCGGTTATCAAGGTGAGAAGGCGCTGAAGCTGGCAGTGGCCATTGAATGTATTCACACGACCCTATTACA
>CAZFJT010000450.1:0-3501 GCA_964519135.1 uncultured Syntrophales bacterium
CTATAATTCTGTGGCCCTATGAATTGTGGCCGGTATATTTGGTTTGGATAAGAGTGTTTTCCAATCAGCTTTAGAAGGCTTTTTTGGCGCCGATAAATCAGATTCCAATCTGGTCCAAAGCAACCTTGAATCCATGAATAACGGCATGGACTGGGTCCAGAGTCAAGATATTGATTTTCCAGATTTTTCCGAAGAACGCACAACAGGCGCCAGAGCCATAATGAGCGGTCATGAAGCCATAGCGTTAGGCGCCATGTCCGCTGGATTGAAATTCTATTCATTTTATCCCATGAGCCCGTCCACTTCAATTTCAGTGGCTCTAACCCAGTGGGCCAAACAGATGGGGATAGTAGTGGAGCAGTGTGAAGACGAGATCTCAGTATTGAATATGGCTATTGGGGCGTCTTTTGCCGGCGCACCCAGTATGGTGGGAACATCCGGCGGAGGATTCGCTCTTATGAACGAAGCTGTAAGCCTGGCAGGGGTCAGCGAAACACCGGTGGTAATTGTTGTGGCCCAAAGACCCGGCCCAGGCACCGGCCTTGCCACAAGGACCGCTCAGGGTGACCTGGAATTCGCGTTGCACGGTGGTCATGGAGAGTTTCCAAGGGCTATTCTTGCGCCAGGTACCATAGAGGAATGTTTTTACCACGCGCGTAAGGCCTTTGAACTGGCGGGTTTGGTTCAAGGCCCAGTGATTATTCTAACCGACCAATTCATAGCCGACAGTTACAGTGACATTGAACCTTTTGATATTGATGATCTGGAACCGATATCTTGGGGGAAGCCTCCTGTTGAAGCCGATTCGGAATATCTAAGTTACCAGTTCACAGACACAGGCGTTTCACCTAGACTCTATCCCAGGCTTACAACAAAACTTGGGTCTCCCTATGATTCAGAGCAACTTGTAATTGGAGATAGTCACGAACATACTCAAGACGGTCATATTTCTGAAGATCGGGAAAATAGAAAACGCATGGTAGACAAGCGCAGGCGCAAGGAGGCGGTGATCAGGGATAACCTTCTCCCGTTAGAGGCCGCGGGAGACTCGAATCCCGAGCTTCTCATAGTATCCTGGGGTTCCACTAAGCCTGCGACTTTTTCTGTTATGGAAACAATGAGACAAAGAGGTCAAAAGGTTGGCGCTTTGCATTTAGCCCAGGTCTGGCCTCTGCCCAATGAAGAACTGTTGGCGCGGCTCAAATCAGCGGATCGGGTGGTATGTGTTGAAGGTAACGCAAATGGTCAATTGGCCCGGGTTATTAGGCAAGAGACCGGCTTTCAGGTGGATCGATCCTTACTACAGTACGATGGCAGACCCATAATGCCTGAGTGGATATTGAATGAGCTCGACCGTGAAGATGGAGGCGCAGAATAATGGTAAAAAAAGATGATTTTGGTCATTTCGAGACCGCGTGGTGCCCTGGATGCGGTAATTTCGCCATTTTGGAAGCTGTAAAAGAGGCTTTAACAGCATTGGGTCGCGAACCTCACGAGACTCTTTTTATAGGCGGAATCGGCCAGGCCGCCAAAGCGCCTCATTACCTTAGAACCAATGTGTTCACTGGATTGCATGGCCGGGCTCTTCCTGTGGCCACAGGCGCGAAGCTGGCAAACAAAGAATTGGATATTGTGGTTCAAAGCGGTGATGGCTGTGTATACTCAGAGGGTGGAAACCACTTTCTCGCGGCCATTCGCAAGAATATAAACGTGGCTCTGCTAGTTCACAACAATCATGTGTACGGACTCACCAAAGGACAAGTCAGTCCAACATCAACGGAAGAGGGTGGCTTTATCACTCGCTCCCAGCCTGAAGGTTCATTTGTTCAGCCTTTTAATCCCCTTGCAACCGCTATAGCGTCTAAAGCGGGTTTTGTGGCCAGGGGTTTCACAGGAGAGCCGGATCATCTGAGTGAACTGATACAAAAGGCGATCCTGTACAATGGATTCGCTTTGGTGGACATACTTCAGCCCTGTGTGTCCTTTAATGAGGTGGACGTGTTTAAATGGTTCAAGGAAAGATGCGAAAAGATCCCTGAAGATCACGACGTTTCTGATAGGTTTGCGGCTCTGGACCTGGCCGAAAAATGGGGCGACAGTATCCCCATAGGTGTTTTTTACAATATTGAACGCGAGCCTTTTGAAGAACGGTTTGAAGCAGTGCGTAAAGGACCATTGGCCCTTCAGGGGCTTAACAAAGAAGCCCTTAAGGAGGTCGCGCAATCCTATACTGATAAGGAGTAAACATTTATGACTCATCACAATAAAACTACCGCCACCCAAGGCCAGGCTGACTCAGCATGCGGATCGTGTCCTTCCGACCAGGCCTTGACTGAGAAGGAAAGCTCCATATTAAAAGAAATGAGGAGCATTAAGGAGCAAGTCGGTCCAGTGGCTCAACGCTTATCCGAGCTGGAGGAGAGAATAAAAAAGCCTGTTCTGAATGAAACCGATGATACTAGAAACGCGGAGTGGGCTGAATTGGAAGGCCAAATGACCAGCCTCAGGGAAGAATGGAAAAAATGGCAGGACCGTCTTGATAAAGCAATAGAGCAGAAGTTGATCTGTTTAGGCCATAGGGATCCTGAATAGGCGCCTGGCTCTGGAGCGGGATAAAGTGGAATGGTCTTTCATTCATCTTCTTGAAGCGCTGGATCGATTTCTTTTTCCCGTTCCTTCTCTATCTCCTTCTTTTTAATCGCCTGGTAGCGTTTCCAATCGCCTTCTCTATCCTTCCTTCTCTTGTCAAGATTATCCAAAGCGTCGGATCGGCCATATAGAATCAGCGTGTCATGAGGCAATATTTTTGTAGAGCCTTCAGGAATACCTATGTACGTTCCGTCCTCTCTTGTCAAGCCTAGCACCACCACACCCTCATCACGCAGCCGGCTTTCTTGGAGCAATTTATCGGAGAGCCAATCGTCCGTACGGACTTGAACCTCAGCCACTTGAAAATCGCCGGTTAAATGCAATAGATCGGCGTAATCCTTAACATCCAGGTCAGTGAATCGTTTTAACGCTTTTTTGATAATCCTTGACAATCGTCGATCCACCCATTCGCTGTACGCAAAACTCCAGAGAACCACCAAACCTGTCACTAAAACGAGCATTCTATAAAATATGGAGCTCGAATCCTTGAATTCCACGAATGTGACTATCAATGAGGAAACCGTGGTAACCACTCCAGCGTTGCCCAATATCATAAGCAAGAGCAGGATCCTGCGGCGCACAGGGTGCCTTACGGCCTTTTCAGATTCACTGGTGGTGAAACCTACTCCAGTGAACGCCGATCTGGCCTGGAAGCGGGCCGACTCCCTTGACAATCCTGTATGGGAAAGGGACACTGTAGCTACACGAGTGATAAGGATAGAAATGGTCAAAATAGTAAGAAGAGTCGCTATGGCAATCATTCTTCTTCCTTATGTCTCTCTTCGGATTGGATGGGCTTCCATCGGTCTCTCAATTCCTCAAGGTGATCACTATGGCAAATTATAACTATTT
>CAZFJT010000451.1:0-3497 GCA_964519135.1 uncultured Syntrophales bacterium
GACTTGAACAGTCTCACTTTGCCGTCTCTTTTTGCCTGAAAATAGGACCTGATTGCCACACTTCTCATGTCAGCCTTATGGTATTCATTTGGGCCGAACACATTGAAGTATTTCAAGCCAACCGCGTTCTCCAATACCTTGGTTCTAAGGGCCCACATGTCGAATAGCTGCTTGGAATATCCGTACATGTTCAAAGGCCGGAGCGCAGGCGCAAGTTCATGCTCATCTGAATAACCGTTTTCTCCCGCGCCGTATGTGGCCGCGCTTGACGCGTAGATGAATCTCAGACCTTTGCGGCCTATGAAGCGCGAAGCAAGCCTTTTGGAGTACCCGAAATTATTTGACATAAGATAATCCGCGTCCATCTCAGTGGTGGAACTGCAGGCGCCCATGTGGAAAAGGGCCCATATACCATGGTCGAATATGCCCTTTTCAACCTTTTCCATGAATCTGTCTTTGTTCTCATAATCCGTAAAATTAAGATCCACCAGGTTCTTCCATTTGTCGGAATCCCCAAGGTGGTCCACAATTAAAATATTTTCCTCTCCAGCTTCATTTAGGGCTTTTACTATGTTGCTCCCTATAAAACCCGCTCCACCGGTAACAATAATCATTGGCCAACCTCTGAAGTTCACTTTTCCCATATAATTTAACTTACCAAAGTTTTTCTTGAAAAACAGGTCCTTCTTTATCTTGTTCTCTGTCCTTGTCCCGCGGGCGCAAGAATTCAAATGGTCCTAAAAGCGTCTTTTGGACTTCTTTGAGCAGGGTCTTGACCTTTTGTCGTCTATCTTTTTGAACAAGAAGCTCCAGGGCCTTTTCCAGGTCTTTTTCGGATTTTTTCAAATGGCCGATCTCTTTATGGGCCACACCTCTATTTGCATAGGCCAAGCCATTATCAGGGGTCAGCTCAAGGGTCTTATCAAATTGTTCAATGGCCTGTTTGAGCTTCCAATTGATAAGGTACGCCTTGCCCAGTTCATATCTGACCTTGGATTCCTTATCTTTTTTCACGTACTGAAGCGCATTTCTGAGATCCTTTACAGCTTGTTCATAGTTTTTTGTCTTTATGTAAACCTCTGAACGGGCCATCAATAGATCAGGGTTGTTTTTATCCGAATTTATGGCCTTTGAATAAAATCCTATGGCCTTTTGGAATTCACCGGCCCTGTAAGCCGCTTCAGCGGATATTTTAAATTCAGCGGGATCTTGATTTTTCTCAGATACTTGGCCCAACGCCTTTTCCATCTCTTTTAACGCAGCCTTATCTTTACCTTTTTGCATAAGGAGCTTGGAACGGGCTACCCTTATTTCCCTGTTCTCTGGTTCCTGCTTCAGGATCGCCTCATAATCTTTAAGGGTGGCGTCTAATCTTCCGGCCTTGGCGTTTGCCCAAGCACGGTTTTTCAGGGCCGCCAGGAATGTGGGTTCGATCTCAAGGGCCCTTGTGAAGTCTTCAATGGCTTTGTCAAACCTTCCGAGCCGTCCCATAACCCAGCCTCTGTTATTAAAGGCCTGCTGATGATCGGGATCATGCTCCAAGGCCCTGTTATAATGTTCAATAGCGGTTTCTTTTCTACCTGTGCGAAAGGCCACATTTCCCAATTCGTACCAGGCTTCGCTATTTGCCGGTTGAATTTCCACAACTTTAAGGAGATCATTCTCAGAGGCTTTGAAATCATTTATTTGTTTGTGCGCGAGAGCCCTTGAATAATACGGGTCAGGGTCATTATCAGAAATACTGATTACCTTATTAAGGGATTCAATGGCGTCAGCCGGCTTTTTCATTGCCAGGAAAGCCTTTGCTTTGATCTTTATGGCCGCAGTGTTTTCAGGATCAGCCTCCAGAACCTTGTCCATGTCCTCAAGGGCCTGCTGGAACTCTTTCTTTTCTAGAAGGATCTTTCCCCTTCCAAAATAGGCTAATCGTAGACCTGGATCATTTTCAATGGCTGAATTAAAATCCCGCACAGCTTCATCAAGCATGTTTTTTGATCTATAAGCCGCTCCTCTGTTGAAATGGGCCAAGGCCATTGACGGATCAATCTCTATCACTCGGGTGTAGAGCTTTATAGCCTCGTCCAGCTCCCATGTCCATTGAGCCTCCACAGCTTTAGCGAATATCTCCCTAGCCCTGGGGTCCTCGGCCTGACAGGTGATTATTTGGACAAGTATAAGGGCTATTGTGGTAAATATCCTGCCCAATATTACATAATTCCTTTCATTTTTAACCAAAGCTCATTGAGATCCAATAATTTGATTTCACCGGCCATGGGGATTCCAGCCAAAGATTCCTATTTTTCTGATTCCAATAGTTCGGTCCCAGCCAAACCAGACCTGATTGTGGACCACTCAATCCTGTACGGATCAGCTTCCAGGGCATCTATTTCCAGTTTTAAATTCAACGCCTCGGCAATATCCATCCTGCCATCAATAAGCTCACCTGAGATCTCACGAACAGTCCCCCTGTAGTATAGCGCCAACTTATCCGAAGGATTATCCTTGAGAATAAGGTTCAAACCCTCCAGAGCCTCATTGAATGCGCCCCCTTTGGCCTGGGCCACGTAGAGCTTGAGTTTTAAGTCTTTGTTTTCAGGCGTCTTGGAAAGCAAGGTTTTGTATGTTTTCACTGCTTCCATGAATTTACCGGAACTCTCCTGCAATTCAGCCAATGTCAGCAGTTCCCGGGTACCCTGCAAGCCGGCTTTTTGGGCTGCCTCCATATCCTTTGCGGCCAGGCGTATCTTTCCCATTTCCTGATAGCACGCCGCTCTGGATTGAAGCGCGGAAACAAGACCTCCATCCAGCTTTAGGGCCTTTGTGAGATCTTTTACGGCCTTCGCGCAGTTTCCGGACTCTTTGTGTATGTAACCCCTGTTCAAATAGGCCTTCGCGAATTCAGGATCCAGGTTTATCGCCTTTGAAACGTCTCGTAAAGCCATTACCACCGATCCTTTTTTATAGAAGGCCCACCCTCTATTATTATATATATCCGGATACCTGGGGTTTATGCGCACAGCCTGATTGTAGTCATCTATGGCCTTGTCCAGTTTTCCTGTTTGGAGATATGCGTCACCTCGCCTCAAATAAGCCAACGCATACTTCGGGTCCAGTTCTATTGCCTTTGTAAGGTCTTTGATGGCGCCATCCACATTTGAGAGCTTCAAATAGGCGCGACCCCTATTGTAATAGGCCAGGGCAAATTTTCTGTTCAGCTCTATGGCCCGGTTAAAATCCTTTATGGCCTCCCTGGTCTTACCCTTTTGGGTGTAAATCCACCCCCTGTTATGATAGGCCTCCGCCTGATCAGGATCCAACTCCACGGATTTGGTGTAATCCTGGATCGCTTTGTCCAGGTCTCCCCGACCATGATGGGCATTACCACGGTTATAGTATGCGAGCGCGCTGTAAGGATTGTATTTCAGGGCCTTGTTATAGTCTCCTATGGCCTTGTTGAATAGTCCTCTTTTGTAATAAATGTTGCCCCTGTTCATGTA
>CAZFJT010000452.1:0-3488 GCA_964519135.1 uncultured Syntrophales bacterium
TCAAGAACGTCATGGGTATGGATTATAAGACGGTTTGCTCTTCCCACAGACCTCCGATCCAAGGAGACGCGCATGAAGAGTTTCAGCAATTTTTAAAAAAATTCCAGGAACAGGCTGAGATGATGCTCGATATATGTAAAGAACCCAGGACCCTGGACGAGCTCGGTAAAATGTCTCCTTTCTACAATGACAAACTACCGGACAAAAGGGTACAATATATCTTTGAAAAAAGGATGTCACAAAAGAATCTGGAGTTTTTGGAGAGACAAGGAAAAGTAACAAAGGAAGGAGATAGCTTCAGGGCGATAAGTTCTTGAGCGGCCATGATCAGATGAGAATTTATGCGGTTGCGGACATTCACGGTAAAAAAGAGAACATAAGGATAGTCAGGCGTAGCATTACCAGGTACAGCCCTGATTTGGTGGTTTTGGCAGGCGATATTTTTTCCTGGTTCAATGTGGACTCAACTTTCCAATACCTGGAAGATATGGGAGTTGATCTTTTATTTGTAGCAGGCAACAGAGACCCATCCTCCCATGAACCAAAGATATCCGGTTCAGTGAGATTCAAACCCCTTCACATGAAACGTTTGGAAATAGACGGCTTGGCCTTTGTCGGAGTCAGCGGGACCTTTGCCGCGCCTTTTTGGTCAATGATAGCCTTAAATGAATCCACGATCCTAAAGGAAGTTGCGAGCTTAATAGACAAAAACACATTTTTGGTCACCCACCCGCCGCCAAGGGGACAGCTCGATGAAGTGTTCGGCTATTTCCACGCGGGGAGTCGAGGACTGGGTAGGCTGATAGAAGAGACTGCGCCGGCCGCGGTTATTTGTGGCCATATACATGAATCTTCAGGTGTGACAAGGATTCGCGACACCATTGTTGTGAATTGCGCAATATCAAAGACCAGTCAAGGGGCCCTCATAGATCTTCGCGCAGGCGCTGAACCTAAATGTAAGGTTATATCCGCGTAAGGTTCAACAATGCTTTAAAGTCCTACAAATTCCGGAGTAGATCCTAAATAAAAGGCGCTACTTTAATGCAATGGGACCAGAAGGTCCCTTTTTCATGACAGGGTTCCATTAAAAGAACCCCTGTTTCTGGAGAGTCCAATGGATTTTATGCCCACCCCTGAAGATGCGGCTTTCAAAAAAGAGTTCTCAGAGTGGCTTGATAAAAACTTGCCTGAGCACTGGGATCAAGGCGTATTCAAAATATTCGATTCCCAAGAGGAGTGGCGCCGGGCCCACAGGGATTTTCAAAGGAAGTTATTCAACGCAGGTTTTGCAGGCATGAATTATCCAAAGGAGCTTGGAGGTCAAGGTAAAGGCCTTAACTCTGAAGTGATCGTATCTGAAACAATTGCTGAGAGGTGTTTTGAGCTGAGACTTCCAGGACTGATAACCTTTGGAATGGCCGGTCCCACATTGCTCTTTTGTGGAACAGAAGATCAAAAAAAGGAGTTTATACCCAAGCTTCTTAAGGGCGAACACATATGGTGCCAAGGATTCAGTGAGCCAAACGCGGGCTCTGATGTGGTCAATGTTTCAACAAGGGCCGTCAAGGAAAATGGCCATTATATTGTCAATGGTCAGAAGATATGGACAAGCTTCGCTCATATGGCAGACTATTGCATGTTACTCGTGCGCACTGACCCTGCCGGGCCAAAGCATAAAGGACTCTCCTATCTATTGATGGACATGAAGCTCCCTGGTGTGGAAGTGAGACCAATAAGGCAAATAACAGGAGAAGCTGAATTCAATGAGATATTCATGGATGATGTCAAAATTCCGGCTGACATGCTCGTGTCCCAAGAAGGGCAGGGTTGGAGAATAGCAATAACCACTCTCATGTTCGAGCGGGCAATGGGAGACGCTACAATGGCTAATGTGAACCTGCGCAACCTTCGCAACATGATTACATTGGCCAGGCAAACCAAGCGGTCAGGTAAACCTGTTATTGAGGATCCCATATGCAGGCAAAAGATAGCCGAACGATTCATTGATGTGATGGTAATGAAATACCACGGTTATAGAAGCCTGAATCAGGTTTTGGCCGGAGGTATTCCAGGGCCTGAGTCATCCATTGGCAAGCTTTTGTGGAGTTTGGGTATGCAGAGAATCACTGAAACCGCTATTGATATGCAAGGTCCGTACGGACAACTGACGCAAGGATCAGAAAAGGCTTTGCAAAAAGGGACCTGGCAATACACTTTTCTGACCTCCAAGGGAACATCCATAGCCGCGGGCACAACCGAGGTGCAAAGGAACATCATAGGCGAACGGGTTCTGGGTCTTCCAAAAGATTCCACCAGGGTTTCCAGATAGGGGGGGCGCAATGGAAATAAGACTGAGTTCTGATCAAATAGAGATCTCCAGGCAAGCGAGAAGGTTTTTGGAAAAAGAGGCGCCTATCCAGTACGTAAGGGACATGTGCGAGGATACTATTGGTATCACTGATGATATATGGTCTAAGCTCACTGAGCTGGGTTGGCTCGGCATGCTTATACCGGAAAATTATGGCGGCCTTGGTTTAGAGCTGATGGACATGGCCGTAATTTTCGAGGAGATGGGCAGGGCCTTGTTTCCAGGTCCATTTTTCTCATCTGTCATGCTCGGGGCGGTTTTGATAGAGCTTGCGGGCTCAGAGGAACAGAAGTCAAAATACCTCACCCAAATCGCCCAAGGAAAACTCAGAGTAACCCTTGCGATTCAAGAGTCTGAAAGCGGCGGTGATTTGGATTACATTAATTTAGCCCTTGAAAAAAAGGGAGAACGAGTTGTTCTAAACGGTGAAAAACTCTTTGTCCTGGACGCCAATAATTCTGATCATATTATTGTTCCCTTAAGGGATGATAAGGACCAGGATCATATAAGTCTCTATATTATAGAATCCGATCGTGAAGGGGTTTTGATAAAAAGCCTTCCCTCTATGGACGAAACCAGAAAAACCTGTTCAGTGGTATTTAATGATGTTCTTGTCAGGGATGAGGACAGGCTGGGCCCCAAAGACTCAGGAAAAGGCATGCTTGATAAAACCATCGCCAAGGCATGGGTCGGTGTTGCCGCGGAAAGTGTGGCTGCGGCTGAGAAGTCCATGGAGACGGCAGCGGAATACGCAAAGATAAGAGTGCAATTTGATCAGCCCATAGGGTCATTTCAGGCTGTAAAGCATCTGTGCGCGCAGATGTATGAAGAGGTGGAAAGCGCGAGATCTCTTATGTACTGGGCAGCGTGGGCCCAGGATCACGCAGACTCCGATGAAGCAAGGATGGCGGCTCTTAGCGCAAAGGTTTATTGTACAAGGGTATTCAGGAATGTGGCTTCAAATGCAATCCAAGTTTTGGGCGCGGCCGGTTTCTCATGGGAGCATGACGCGCACTTATACCTCAAAAGGGCAAAGGCAAATGAAGCTTTACTTGGAGACCACCAGTACAGCTTGGAATCAATGGCCACGATGCTCGATGGTCAATATCTCGGAGTGTGA
>CAZFJT010000453.1:0-3487 GCA_964519135.1 uncultured Syntrophales bacterium
TATTATTATGGGCATATTTTTATGAGCCATTTCGCGTTTAATTTTGAGAACTGGTCTAATAAAGCTCGAATTGATCAGATTCCGCTTCCTTGACCTTTAACTTGTTCCAAACAATTTTCGCGCCTCCCTGGATCGCGTTTTCAGCGGCCCTGCGGCGCTCGAACCAGGAGTCTACCTTTCCGGTCAAAGTCACTTCTCCATATTCAACGTCAACACTCACCTGGTCAGAATCTACAAATGGCGACCACCAGAGCTGATTTCGCACATTGTCGAGGATCTCCAGGTCATCCTTGAAAGTCCACTTTTCCAATACGGAAATATTGTTTTGCACTGCAATGACACCTGCCACATCAGAGGCGATCATCTCTGCTCTACGTTTGTCTATCTTCCTATTGACTAAACCGTTGAGTATGGCCTGTCCATTTATCGCGGAAACATCCACATCATATTTGTCCAGAAACGGGTCTCTTTCCAGGGCGTTTTTTACACGTTTCGCAATCTCGGAGTCTGTTGGTCGCTCATCAGGTCTCACTCGAAGGAGGTTTATAACCCTGAATACTCCTACGGTGTCGGAGGCCCTTTTTTCAGCCGCCCTCTTTGCCGCAAGATTATCCACGGTTCCCATCAATGTGACGGTTCCATTGACCACTCTGACCTTGGTTTTGACCGAGTTGACCCTGGGATCAAAGATCAGGGCGTCCACAACAGCTTGCCTGACCTGTTGGTCCGTCAATGGCCTGCTAACTATTTTATTCCAAGTGTCGCCAATGCGCCAATTGATTTCAAAGTCGGTTTGTACGGATCTTACTCCATTAACCCAAGCGTTATTAGCGGCTCGAGTAGCAGCGGCCGCACTGGACACAGTTCCTGTAAGCGTTACCTTTCCTTTGTTGACTTCAACCTTTATGGGGTCCTCATTAATGGCCGCGTCTATTTCAAGTCTTCTCTTTATATCCGATTTTACCTCTCCATCAGGCCGAATATCTTCATTACGCACCATTATGTCGTTCTCAACGGACTTTACGCCCTTTACGCCTTTGGCCAATCTACCGGAGAGCGTTTTTTCAGCCCATGATTCCACTTTTCCTTCTAGGGTGACCTTTCCGTCTTTTACTTTAGTCCGCACCTCATAGGAATCAGCCGCTGGATCCAGAGCCATGGCATCTTCTATATCATCCTTTATTTCATTATCAGGTCTTTTGAGGGGCATAACCTCCATGCCGTCTATAACCATTTTCACGCCCACAGTTGCTTTGGCTAAATTAATTGCTTGTTCCGCGGCAAGTATATTTTCCACCTGGCCTGACAATTTAACCACGCCCTGGCTGGTGGATACATCCAAAAGGTGAGAAGAAACCAGGGGGCTCTCCATAAGCCTCCTCTCCACCGCGCCGGTGATCATGGAGTCCGGCAATTCCAGTGTAGAGGTTTGGGCTTTTGAATATTGGATTGAACCGCCAATAAACGCTAACAGGCAAAGGAACATGAAGAATAATCGATGGCGATAGCTCCATTTAGTTATTTTATTGCTAAAAGCTGTCATTTAAACCTCCATTGGCTTGTTGAGTATGTCCTTTTAAGATATTCAATTAATAATGACTTCTGGTAATGCGTTGCATACAAAACTCCCTGCGGCCCGACAGTTTAACCATACCCTCTTTCTGGGGTGCGCAGCCGGTATAATGGACCCAAGTCTTATGGATAAAGTTTTGCAAAAATGGCGCCGATGTGGGGATAATTTGTTGGAGCGGGTTCTTATTGATGATTGTTTTAGGGTCTTGAATTGTAACCCGCGGATGGAAAGAGAATAGGAATTCTATCGTGGTTCATATGATTTCAATCAACTCTTTTCTTCAAGATTAAGACTATCCGGAATCCCCCTGAAGCGCCTCGAATCCGGATACTATGTCCAGTAGTTCTCCAGTGATGGCTGTCTGTCGTTGTTGGTGGTATTTAGCGGTCAATTCGCCCAGGCGTTCTTCAATGTTTCGTTCAGCGCCCTGCATGGCGATTAGACGGGCTGAACTCTCGGAAGCAAGGGATTCGGCTATTGCCCGGTATAGACCGATAAATAGATATTGTCGCATGAGCGAGGCAAGAAGTTCCGCGGTTTTCATGGTATGCATGGGAATGGTTGGTCCGGGCCACTCTCGCCGCCTGAGGTCCTCCAGCCACTGCTGGTCAGCGGGCAGGAGTCGCTTGGTGTGTGGGACATAGGACCCCCTACCTTTATGCATATTGTGGAAAATCAAAACCAATCCCAAGCTATTCTCTGAGCGGAGCTCCTCCAGCTTAACGAGCAGGTCCTCAACCAGTGGAGCTATACCTGAAACTCCGCCTGGAACGGGAATAACCTCTTGTACCTGAAATCCTGCGTCTTCAAGGCGCCCGAAAACCCGTTCCCCAATTACAAGGGCATTAAGGGCGTCAGTCTCTATTTCCCTATTACTGATATCCTTTATGGCGTGGTCGGCTATCTGTTCGTTCAAACGGCCGCACATTCCTATGTCCGAGCCGATTACAATAGCTGTTACTTTTCCTGGAGGGGCTTCTTGTGAGGAGACTTCCGCGACCGACGCCTTTTTAAGCGCTACTTGGAGACCAAGCTCAACGGTCCTGGTGTAATCGGCAAGGGCTTCAACCGCGCGCTCGTACTGACGGATACTCACCGCGGCCAAAGATTTCATGGTCTTTACCACTGATTGCAGGTCCTTGGTTGATTCAATTTTCCCTTTTATTGCTTCAGTGGTTTCCATTGGACTTTTCCTTCAGACCCTGGGAAATGAGGGCCCGGTCGGCCTTTTCTGCAATGCTTTGGCGATCATCTTCTGTAAGCTCCTCATTCGCCTGGATCTTCTCAACTATATTGGGCAAGCTCTTGGCGACTGATTCGCGTATAATTTTTTCACAGCGGCTTACATCCTGGAGATCCACCGAATCGAGAACTCCCTGATTGACGGCGACTAACGCGATAATTTGCTCTGACACGGAAAGTGATTCGTACTGGGGCTGTTTGAGTATGTTTCTCACCCTCCGGCCACGCTCAAGAGTCTTGCGGGTCTCTTTGTCCAGTCTGGTCCCGAACCTGGCGAAGTTCTCCAGCTCTTCAAACTGGGAGTATGATAGCTTTAGGTCTCCCACTACGCCTCTATATCCTTTCAATTGGGTCTTACCGCCAACCCTGGAAACGGACATTCCCACATCCACCGCAGGAAGAGCGCCTTTTCTGAACATGTTGGGAGAAAGGTATATCTGCCCGTCGGTTATCGATATGAGGTTGGTCGGTATGTATCCCGAGATATTCTGGGCTTCGGTCTCAACTATGGGGAGCGCAGTTAAGGCGCCTCCGCCAAGCTTATCCAGAAGATGCGTTGATCTCTCCAGCAGTCGTGAATGAATATAGAAGATGTCACCAGGATAGGCTTCTCTTCCCGGAGGGCGACGCATAAGCAAGGAGACTTCCCTGTAAGCCCGAGCATGACAGGTG
>CAZFJT010000454.1:0-3487 GCA_964519135.1 uncultured Syntrophales bacterium
ATTATGATATCAGCCCTGAAATCTCAAAAGAGATGTTTCATCTCATGGAAGAAAAAAGAACGGCCCGTAGGCTCATAACCTTAAAAATGGCTGATATTAAGAGTGTATTCGATGTCCCGTCCGATTTGATGGAGCTAGAGAACAAACTTCTCCAGACACTGTTGAACTACGTGAACGATGACAAGAACAAAGATATCAGCCATATAAAGAATAAACTAAAATACGTACGTTCAAGGATCGCCGCGCATTCCCAAGAGTGGGCGCCGTTCTTTTTATCATCTACAATATCCGGACTCCTTACAGTTCAGACCCAAGTTCTCAGGGACAATGAGTTAATACTCGATATCAATCTTTTACCTGACCGTGCCTTGATGGGATACATCTCACGGTCCAAATGCTCCTACTTTCAGTTCAGAATAGACCCAGAAAATCTTTCAGACGCAATTTTAGATCTTCAGAATAAAGTTAAAGGATACACTAAGGGGGATGAATCTTCTTTCATGGGCCACGCTTGGAAGGAAGCCAGCAGGAGGGTTTATAGGGAATTGTTCTCAATTACTCCTGAGCTGGAATCCAAGTGGACCAATGTTTATGTTTTGCCTGACAAATCCATTTGGTATTTACCATTTTCCATTCTCCTCGACCCATCAGACCAGCCATTGGGATATGGTAGAACTATTTCGATGCTTCCCTCCGCCCGCATGCTCGTTTTCCATAGATCACTCCGACGCCAGGAACCTCGCAGGGAACGAGGCGCCAGAATCCTGGGTTTTGAGTCGACTCCGTGGATTCCCCAGGATCAGCTCATGAAAAATTCCCCTAAAAAAAGACCCCCAAAGCATGCACACGTGAAAGGTATGTCTCATATTTCTCAACTTATTCTTTCAAACCGCTCATATCCTAAGCCTTCCAAATTTATGCTTGAAGTGGATAAGATTGCTCCGAAATCAGCTCTTTGGGTTGGTCCGGCGGCAACCCTTGATAACTGGTTGAAACAAAAAAGGGATGGCAGGTTGTTCACATTGTTGGCTGTGCCAGCCCCCACACCTGATAAGGTATCACACCATAGGCAGCCAACTTTTATTTTCTCATTTGACAAAAAAAAGAAAAGGCGTCTCATGGCTAGGGGCCTATTTGCAAAGCGTCATTTAACCATGATGCTGGCCATTCCCAACGCTTGGGTGGAAATGGAAGATGAAAGGTCGGCGCCTTTGGGCCAAGGCCCCTTGTTGATGAGTTTAGGCGCAGCATATTCAGGCGCGGAGTCGTACATGATCAATTACTCCAATCCTGAGTGGGGAGAAGACGAGCCTTATCTTATGGAGCTGATAGAAAAGATAGCAAGCGGTAACGACCCGTGGAGCGCAATCAAGGGAATAAAACTGAAATTAGCCGGAGATGGCGCCTATTCTTTTACAGGTAGGCCTCCAGCATGGGCTGGATGGATAATAGTTGGATGTCCGGGACCTTGGGATTTCCGAGGAACACGCGACGCTGATGGGTCCTAATTCCGGCGAGATCCCAAGACCCCATTCAGTAATAAGTCACACCTTAGAAGGCAGTCTCTTTGAAAGCCTTCCAATGGTCCTGGAGGCTGTATTCTTATGGAATATCCCCTTTGAAACGCCACGCTGGATCATTGAAGACGCTTCCTTAAGAAGTTCTCCGGAATTGTCGGCGTTTCCCTGGACTGCCTGTAAGTAGGCCTTTACAGCCGTCTTGACCCTTGACCTGTAAGATTGATTTCTTAGCCTGCGTTTCTCGTTTTGGCGTATCCTTTTAAGGGCTGAAGCATGGTTGGCCATTAATATCTCCTATTGCTCAAGTTCATATTTCGTTGTATCGCTTTTAAGTCTTCGGCTTTGGCGCGTTGGGCCTGCCGTAAAAAATACATAGCCGGTAAACATTAAGATATGGCAGAAAAAAACCATAATAGTCAAGTTTTTTCCTCAAAAGAAATCAAATCCAGAAACACCGAACAAAGCAAAATGACTCGCGCAGCCGGGGTTATAGGCGTTTGGACGGGTATCAGTAGAATCCTGGGATTCGTTCGGGACATGGTAATAGCGCTGTTTATGGGCGCGGGTGTGGGCGCGGACGCATTTTTCGTGGCCTTCAGGATCCCGAACCTTCTTAGAAGGCTGTTTGGTGAGGGCGCTCTAACAGCGGCATTTATCCCCACTTTTGTGGAGTATCTGCATAGGGATGGGATGGAAGAGGCCTTTCGTGTAGCGCGTATATGCCTAAGCGCTGTAGTAATACTACTTGGCGCAACAGTGATTTTGGGAGTATTGGCCAGTCCCGAGATAGTCACTCTTATAGCGCCGGGCTTTTCTGATCTGCCGGAAAAATTTGCCCTTACTGTGGACTTGAATCGCATAATGTTCCCGTACATTTTTTTCATAAGCCTTGTGGCCTTATCATCTGGGATTCTTAATTCATTGGGGCACTTTGCCGCGCCAGCCGCGTCGCCTACTCTTCTTAACCTTGCAATGATAGGCTCTATTTCCCTATTATCAGGTGTTTACGGGTTTGAGCCCTATTATGGTTTAGCTGTGGGCGTGCTTGTCGCGGGTCTTATCCAACTCGCAGTCCAGGTTCCTTTCCTTTTGCGTAAGGGGTTTACACCTTGGTTATTGTTTGATTTCAAGCATCCGGCTTTGAAGAAGGTAGCCGCACTTTTTGCGCCCGCGGCAATGGCGGGCGCGGTCTATCAGGTAAATGTAATGATAGGCACAATTCTGGCGTCTTACCTTCCCCAGGGTAGCGTATCATGGCTATATTATGCGGATCGTCTCGTGGAGTTGCCCCTTGGAATATTCGCGATAGCCCTGGGAACAGCTATTCTTCCATCAATGTCTCGGCAGGCGGGCGCAGGAGATCTTGAGGGATTGGCGGACTCAGTAGGGTTTGCCGTTAGATTCATCGCTTTCTTTATTATTCCCGCCTCTGTTGGCTTGATCATTTTAAGGGAACCTATAGTGGCTTGCCTGTTCCAGAGGGGCGCGTTCACTTATCAGGACACACAGGCTTCAGCTTATGCCCTATTGTGGTACACGACCGGTCTATGGGCCTTTTCAGGATTGAAGGTAATCAATCAGGCCTTTTTCGCCCTAAAAGATACAAAGACGCCTTTGTATGTGGCGATTTTGGCGGTAGTGATCAATTTCATTTTCGGTATAACTCTCATGAGCTACATGGCCCATGGAGGTCTTGCCCTTGCCACAGGAATTGCGGCAGGCGTCAATGTTTTAACCCTATATTATATTTTGAGAAAAAGATTGATCGCAATAGATGAAATCAAGGCGCTGGTCTCATTGGGCAAAATTCTCGCAGCCTCTTTATTAATGGGCTTGATCGTTTTTGGTCTAAAGTCTTATGGCAGTTGGGAGGCTGGTTTAACGCTCCATAACGCCCTTGTTCTTGGGACAACCATAATATCAGGGGTATTAATATATTCTCTGAGCGCGTATTGCCTGAAGTGCAG
>CAZFJT010000455.1:0-3486 GCA_964519135.1 uncultured Syntrophales bacterium
CCAAAGCATAGGACAAGATTGATCGACCAGTCAAGTATTTTATTGTGTTGCTTGTTAATTCAGCCCACATGGGTGTCTCTAATCTTTTCGAACATATTGACCAGCCCGCCTGTAAGTGTGTAGAGGGCTTCAATATTGAGATTATCCGTGGAAACAGCGTCAAAGAGTATGTTTATTGTGGATTCCATCCCATCTTCAGGCTTCCAGTAGCATATCAGCATGGGAATTCTTGGCAGAGGATGCAAAACCAATGAAATATCCGAATCAAAGGCGCTATCCACTTCTTTGCCCCTGAATATTTCTATCATGGTCTCAAAAAGATCGGTTTGGGTGTCTGCAATTCTCTTTAAGGGCTTTTCACATCTTTGCAAATATAGGGAGTTCCAAGACGCCCCTTTGGGCAACTCCCTAAAAGGGACCCATTTACCTGAAAGCTCGGTTCCTCGGCAATGGATCACATAATTCAGTAAAGGAATGGTCACCCAACCATGCACATGGCAATCGGAGCTCACATCCCCCTGGTTATCCACCCTGAAATCCCTCCCAAGCATACTTATGGCGAGCCCATCTTTAACAGGTCTTGCGCGAAGTCGCTCCGCGGACGACATAAGATCTATTGAAGCCACCTTTTCCTTGAGTTCTTCCAGAATCCTTTGCTGTTCAGTCTCAAGATTTACAGGGTCAACCCGATGGGCTTCAAATCGCTCCGCGAACTGCTTATCCACAAAAGGACACTCAATGATCTTACGGTCTTTTCTGAATACAGCCGCTGCAAAGGCCAGGCACGTGGGGCATCCACACTTACCGCAGTTGGTTTTTTCCAGATTCTTGTATATTTCCAATGCATTATTCATTTCAGGTCCCTGTGTCCTTTTTACCTAAATTTTGTATTTTATTATTTGTATGATATTAAAATAACATGATTTCTTATCAGTGGGTCAATCTTTTAGCTTTTCGCGCCAAAAACATAGATCTTTACAAGCTTACGCGATGGTCGTCATAGGAACTTGGCGTCACTACCATGAAATAGAATAAATTTTATTACCTGGCTATTGAATTAGTCAAGCCTGGTCCATGGAAGGCAGTTAACCGAACGGTTCATTCTCTTTTGCTGCGATCAGGTTCGGTTAGAGGTAATTGAATAGTGAAAGTGGAACCCTGACCAACTGAGCTGGTTGCAGAAATATGTCCACCCATGTCCTTAACGATCTTGAGGCAAGTGGCCAGCCCCAGCCCCCGGCCTATATTGGCTGATGACGTGTAGAAAGGCGTGAAGATTCGTTCAAGATTTTCAGGTGATACGCCGACCCCTGTATCGGCCACAGAGACGAAACCAATATTGTCTGATTGCCACATTTTTACGGTTATCACTCCTCCTTCCGGCATGGCCTCAACAGCGTTCTTTAATATATTTACCAGAACTTCCAGGGTCTCGCTGTACGAACCTTTCACATAAAGCCCTGTTTGAAGATGGTCGGAAACGCTTATATCACCGCCGCGATGAAGAGATTCATCAGATCGCAGGGCATTGGTTATTTCAAGGGATTTGGATACAACCTCATAAAGGTCAAATACGCTATGGTTTGACGCAGTGTTTTGTCCCATGGTTTCAGCCGCGTATCGATTCAACCTTTTAACCGTATCTGAGGCAAATTTACACGTGTCAATCATTTCTTCGAGATTCTGTTCGATATCACTTATCTTATTTGCGCGAATATGATTACGAGCCAATTCAGCGTTTCCCATGATTATCTGAAGCATATTATTAAAATTATGGGCGACTCCAGCCGAAAGATCCGCAACAGCCCTGTACTTTTCCATTTGAGCCATTAATTTCTCGTTCTTTTTCCGCTCTGAAATATCAATTATAATCCCTCTTACTCCGTGATATTCGCCGGATCGCATAATGGGTGAGGAGCAGATCAGCACGGGCTTTATGGTGTTATCCTTAAA
This sequence comes from uncultured Syntrophales bacterium, assembly GCA_964519135.1. Taxonomy (GTDB): domain Bacteria; phylum Desulfobacterota; class Desulfomonilia; order Desulfomonilales; family Desulfomonilaceae; genus CAZFJT01. The sequence goes on from CAZFJT010000455.1 coordinate 1,954, forward strand.
TATGGCTTTGTACTCTGTTGGCTCTCCATCCCGCCCAAGCTTTCTTTGTCCCAGCCTTTCGACCGCCTTTCCCCTATCTTCTTCAGCAATTACATCCAATATATTGAACCCTCTATCCAGGTCATCCTTTTCATAACCAAACATCTCAAAGGCCTTGTCGCTGGCAAAGGTAAGCCTGCCATTTGAATCCGCCTCAAAGATCGGTTGGGGCGCCATGGCCGCCATGGATCGGAACCGCTCCTCACTGTCCTGAAGTAGTAGAGCGGTGGATTCCCTTTCAATGTAATTACCTACAATCTCTGCCCCTGTTTTTAATAAACGCAGTTCATTCTCGTTCCATTCCCTGGATGAAACAATGTCATCAAAACCTATGTAACCCCACCAATAGCCATGTACCCATATGGGTATTATCAATATTGATAGAATACCTTGCGGGGCGAGGGTTTCACGCTCTGAATCGGGAAATTCCGATATTGGGCCGCTGATCAGGAGATCTTTGGACAGCATGGACTCCCAACGGGAAAAACCTTGATTGTATGGTAATTTCTGTAGCTCAGGGTTGTGCAATTCACTAGGAACCCCGTCTGCGCAAACCTCGTGAACCTGATTCATACAAAGGCCATGCTCCGGGTCAAACAGGTTTTTAAACATATAAATTCTGCTAGCGCCGGAAGCCTTTAGAAGGTGCGCCAGCGACCTGTCCAGAGCCCTTGGCTCATGTGAGACCAACTCCCTGGAGCACAGGGATAGGGCCTCCTCATGTTTCAGCATGGTCTGGAACGCTTGTTGTGAAGCCTTTCTTTCACTCACATCCCACACAATCCCTTGAATTTTGCGCACTTCACCCAAATAATCCCTGTCCATAAATGTTCTATCCGCTACCCAGCGCACCGCGCCATGCCTGTCCATAATGCGATATTCCTGGACAAAAGACTTTGTGTAAGTATCAGCAATAGCCTCATTCACCTCCCGGGTTATCCGGTCCCTGTCTTGAAAGTATATTAAGTCCAAGTAACGGATAGTTCCTCCTGTGAGTTCAGACGCGGAGTATCCGAAAAGTTTTTCACAGTTTGAAGTGGCAAATTTCACAGGCCATCCTGGTGAGGGAATCCAAACCAGAGCCACCACAGGGCTCATGTTTATAATGAACTCCAACTCCTTTAGGCGTTCACGGTCCTTTTTCTTCTGGGTAATGTCTCTGAAAACGCCTTGAAGCAACCGTCGTGAGCCTTCCTGAACGATATTTGCCTTAATACTCATATCCTTGACCGCGCCGGTTTTCGTTATAACCTGGGACTCCATTGTAGAGCCGTCGCTGTCACTGACCTGAATCCTGAATGACTTTGAGAAGCCCTGATCATGTTCCCATTCAGGATGTAGTATTCTCTGAGGTTTACCTATCAACTCATCCCGGGTCCTACCTGTAACAGCCATGGCTTGGGCGTTGCAATCTACGATTATTCCGGTATCAGCATCCGCTATGACGATCATGTCCAAGGCTTCTTCAAAGTGCTTCCGTTGAAGCTTGTTATG
>CAZFJT010000456.1:0-3484 GCA_964519135.1 uncultured Syntrophales bacterium
GCCTAGGGGCATCCTCAATGGGGGTAAACGCAGGAATAAAGATGCTTCCGCATTTTAGGGCGCCATCATTTCCAGATTGCGACCGACAATTAGGCATTACTTTTTGTTGCGGAGTTGCTGATACATTCATTCTTCGTAGCGGCCACTATTGCCTATCCAGATTAGGCAATGGTATATCTTGACCTTTGTTGGCACGTTAGTTGCTAAATAATGGTTCACGTTACCTAAGTAGACTTCGTTGCGCCTGAAGGCCATCAGAATATTGTCTACCTGATGAGGTCGACGGGCGCCGAGACCTTAACTCCGCCCTATCAGATGTGAAAATGGGGAGCATAGCGGTAACATAGAAAAATCCTGGTTATGAAGAACCATTGTCATCTGTCCTTCGGCCGAGCTGCGTTAATGGGGCACTTTAACAATGACAGTCTCCGGCCGGTCGGACAAAGAATCCTCAAAGGGGTCGACCAATGAAATTGGCAGAAGCTTTGATTAGCAGGGCGGATTGCTTGAATCGTATCGAACACCTAAATGAACGGTTGCATCTGAATGCAAAGGTACAGGAAGGCGACTCGCCTCCCGAGGACCCGAACCAACTTATGGAAGAGATCGAACGTGTTTTAAGCCGATTACTCAATTTGATTCAACGCATCAATGCAACCAACTCAGTTACATATCTTGATAATGGGCTGACAATTACGGACGCTCTTGCTCAGCGGGATGTCTTGGCAAAACGCTCGCAAATCTACAGAGAACTGGCAGCCAAGGCGACCGTGACCCAAGGACGTTTACGCGCGTCCGAAGTAAGGTTTCAAAGCACCGTAAATATTCCTGAGATTCAAAAGAAAGCTGATGAACTTGCGAGACAGCACCGAGATCTGGATTCAAAGATCCAGTCGGCAAACTGGCTCAACGATCTCAAAGAATAGCTGCAAGTCGGTAACTGGTTCGGCAAAGGCGAGCACACCTAGGAAGGGCGTGAGGGCAACGCCCGCCCTTTATTGAGTAGCCCGAGCAAGGCGTACAAGTGCATTGTCATCGGTCAAATTTACTACCAACGTGCTGATTTGCTGGAACAGTGAGGGTGGGAAAGGGGCCTTGCAGCTTCCTCGACTAAAGAACTTTTTAACCAGATAAGTGGCGCACTACGGCCTGAGACGGATACCATGTCTGTTCCTGGGTCTGCATTTTTCGCCTCTAGGGGTCTGTCGGGCCTTGGGGGCAATTAATGGTCGTCATACGTCTCTGGTTGCAGGTAGGTTAATCTCAGCGCAGTTCCATCTCCTGAATAGTGCGACTCAAAAACAACCCTCAACTTGTTCCAATGAGGTTGTTCTGCTGGAGGCTTAACATCGCTATCGAGCGATTCTTTAGCGTCAATACCATCGGTTTGTCTGATTGTCTCAAATTCTTCTGTCAACTTTTTATCAGGATCAGCCTCCAATGGTTCATCTCGAAAACTCGTTTCATCAGAGCGGTCTTTTATACGATATAAGATATTGCGTATTAACTCGAGAGTGACAAAAACGATTAAATTCCTTAATGTTTTTGTAAATCCTCTAGGATAGTCTTTTAAATACAGCGGTTCGCTCTGCTCAAATCTATTTGCGTCATCATTATCAACAAGCCAGCAGGTCTCCTTTTCACTCAACTTCACAGATAGGGCAAGAACATCAATAGCAGGGCCCAAATTCTTACTGTATTCAAAATCCGAAAGAAGAGTCATTATCGGCCTTGCAAAAGAGCCTTCAATCCCGATCGGAAAAACACCGGGCGCCTCCCGGTCCTGAAGCCAATTATTGAAGAGGTCGGAAATTTTCAGATCTTTAACGTAAAACTCCGATATACGCTCATCTGTTTTTTCTGGAATAAGGTCGAATTCCTGCTCTCCTAGCCAAAGTCTTTCGTAGTCAAAGGTGAGGTCAAACTTCTTGTCCAACGGCAATGATTCTTCGATCCCGGTGGCCCCTGTATGTTGCGACTTAAAGGGCTCATCTGTCTTTATATATGGACTAATTTGGGTTTCTGAGATAGGTCTATCGAAGTCCACATCAAAATCGGACTCCATGTAATCTTCATTGCTTATAAATCCCACATCTTCTGATAGCGCATCATCTGATTCTAACTGTGACGCCGACTCAGTATCCGGGATTCTTTCGTGGGCTTTTGTTGTTGACGGCTCGAATTCCGTCATCATTTCGTCATACAAAGCACTGTCGGTGATTTCCGATCCGTCGTCATCATAGAAGCCCTCTTCATGCGAATCCGAGCTATCCTGAGTTTCAGCCGAGTCTTCCAGGGATATACATGGCACGAATGCGCGACAAAGATCCTCACCCAAGGGCTCATCAGCGATCGGTTCATTTGAGGTTGAGGATTTTTCAATCTCTGTTTTGGAATCTCCTACAAGATTATCCCGGATGAATTGAGCCTCTTCACGGCATCGGACGCAGTGGGACATGTGATATTCGACGGCCTGAAGCAATTCCCCATCAAGCCAGCCCTCAATATAGCCCTCCATCTCTTCAGGGCCCAGGTGGACTCCGCTTCTTAAAAGCTGTATGATTTCTTTAAATTCATCCATTATATCAGGGCCTATCTGTCCTGAACGGCAATAATTCCGCCGGACAGGTATTCTCAAGGCAACTGCGAAAAGACTGGGTCGCCTTATCCAACCATCTACTAATGGTCGATTCGGCCACCTTCAACTGTTTTGCGGTTTCGTGTTGGGAGTATCCCATTAGCCCAACTCGTTCCATGGTCTCACGATAAGAGGGAGGAAGATTTTGCCAGCATTTTCTGGAACAGCTTCTTAGTTGAAGGCGCTCCTCGCTAGTCAATGTCTCCGGCGTCTGATGATCTGTGTCGGATATGTACTCCTCCTGTTCGTCCGAATTGTTCGATATTTCAGTTCGAATCAGATCTCGCATGTAATGGACTGTCTGCCAATTAACGTATCTCAGCAGCGACATTCTCCTTGGTCCTTCGAAATCCAGCCAGTTTTTCAGTGGAGATGCGTGATCCGTGTATTCCTTTCCCTTCCTGACACCATATATGATCCGCATCATGGTTTCCTGGCAATAGTCCTCAGCTGAAAACAATCTTCTGGCCCCGCTGTGGCGCTCTCTGTCCATCCACTTCTGGACTTGTCTTTTGATGATGGGCTCGAAAGATCTATAAAAGATCTCCCTGGCGCGTTTATCACCTCCCAAGGTCTGTTCAACAAGTTCCACTACTTCACGAGGTGGAGGATAGGCGCCCAGATCAGAAGAGTCAATAACAGGGCGGAGAGCATCAACTTCCATATATTGTCCTAGTTCAGATCAGGTTGAGCGTTACTGAATTTAGCGTAAATGTGGATCTGGAATTTGTCAATCCTAGCATTGCCGGTATATACGGGTGGTTACATCTATCGTAAAAAATCTTTTCCTGGGTGGAAGATTCGGGATCCCGGATGCGTATACAAGATATAACACCAGAAAATGAC
>CAZFJT010000457.1:0-3475 GCA_964519135.1 uncultured Syntrophales bacterium
GCTCAAATCAGTGGACGCAATATTGGACGAGATGGTTGAGAGAAGGGAATACTTTTATTCACAGAATAGATTTATTGAAGCCCAGCGTATAGAAGAACGAACCCGCTTTGATGTGGAGATGCTAAGGGAAATGGGGTATTGCTCTGGAATCGAAAACTACTCACGTTACCTTACAGGTAGAAATCCAGGGGAACCGCCCCCAACTTTGCTCGAATATTTTCCCAAGGACTCCCTTTTTTTTATAGACGAATCACATATCAGTATTCCCCAGCTTAGGGGCATGTTCAGAGGGGATCGCGCCCGCAAGCAAACCCTGGTGGAATTTGGTTTCAGATTACCAAGCGCCCTTGACAATAGGCCTTTGAAGTTTGAGGAATTCGAGTCCCATGTGAACCAGGTGGTTTATGTTTCCGCGACTCCAGGGACTTACGAAATGGATAAAGCCAAAGACAGGGTAGTTGAACAGATTATTCGACCTACAGGGCTCACTGATCCTATTATAGAGCTTAGGCCCGCTTCAGAGCAGGTGGACGACCTTTTACACGAAATCAAGAACAGGGTGGAAAAGGGTCAAAGGGTTCTTGTTACAACTCTTACCAAGAGAATGGCTGAGGACCTTACAGAGTATTACAGCGGACTGGGGGTAAACGTGAAGTATCTCCATTCTGAGATCAAGACAATAGAGCGAATGGAAATCATACGTGATCTCAGGCGGGGCGATTTTGACGTCCTGGTTGGTATAAATCTGCTCAGGGAGGGCCTTGATATTCCGGAAGTGTCCCTTGTGGCCATATTGGACGCGGACAAAGAAGGATTTCTAAGGTCAGAGAGATCCCTTATCCAAACCGCGGGCAGGGCCGCTCGTAATGTGGACGGCATGGTAATTATGTATGCTGATCATGTTACGGATTCACTCAAAAGGGCCATTGACGAAACAGAGAGAAGACGGAATAAGCAGATGGAATTTAATGTGGAAAACAGGATAACTCCAGAGACCATAAAGAAGAACATCCCTGATATACTTTCCTCATTGGCTGAGCAAGACTATGTGACCGTTGAAGTTGAAGACACTGAAACCGAAGATATTCCCGACATTGAAGACATCCCTAAACTAATAGAGGAACTAACCAAGGATATGTTTAAACGCGCCCAAGACCTGGAGTTCGAGAGCGCGGCAAAACTGAGGGACAGGATCCGTAAACTGGAAAAGTCAATGCTTAACATGGGATAATGCTTTTATCCATCAATGCCTTAACCAAAATCGAGGTCATTGTAAGCTTTTGAGTATGATGTTCGCGTATGTAAAAATGTGCGCGAAAATGATGGATCGTTACAATATAATGATATTCCCATGAATTTATGGCAAAATATATACTTATCTTTCACCTATTATGATGGATGAATATAAAAGGAGTTTTTATGCATGTTGGAGTAATAGGCACAGGTTATGTTGGATTGGTTACAGGCGCGTGTTTTGCTGAGATGGGAAATGAAGTGACCTTAATGGATATAGATGAGGCAAAGATACAAGCCCTTTCCAGGGGGGTAATACCAATCTACGAACCCGGCCTGACGCAGATGATAGAACGCAATGTATCTGAGAAGCGGCTCAACTTCACCACTGATCTCAAGGCCACAGTGGAACGGTCATTCATTAATTTCATTGCAGTTGGAACCCCGCCGGACGATCAGGGAAAGGCCGACTTAAGCCAGGTTTTTAATGTAGCCAAGGAAATAGGCCAATCCATAAGCGCTTATAAAATAGTTGTAACCAAAAGCACAGTGCCGGTGGGAACTACACACAAGGTACGCGAGATAATAGCCCAGCAGACCTCCCACCCCTTTGATGTCGCGTCCAATCCGGAATTTCTCAAGGAAGGCAACGCTATAGATGATTGCATGAAGCCGGACAGAGTGGTTGTGGGGGTTGATGATGTTCGAGTGGGAGAAATTCTCAGGGAGCTGTACAGCCCCTTTGTGCGCACTGGAAAACCTATTCTGGTCATGGACATCATCTCCTCGGAAATGACCAAATACGCCGCGAATGGAATGCTCGCCACCAAGATATCATTCATTAACGAGCTATCCCGTCTCTGTGAAAAGGTCGGCGCTGATGTTGAAATGATCAGGAGTGGGATAGGTCTGGATCAGAGAATTGGTCCGCAATTCCTGTTCGCGGGCATAGGATATGGTGGATCATGTTTTCCAAAAGATGTGGAAGCTCTCATAAAGACCGGTGAAGAGAACGGGGTAGAGCTATCCATACTCCAATCAGTTCAGAAGGTTAACAAGGAACAACGAAATCTGTTCTTTGACAAGATCCTGAAACATTATGGAGAAGACTCCATAAAAGGAAAACTCTTCGCAATATGGGGACTGAGTTTCAAACCCAAAACAGATGACATGCGTGAAGCGCCTTCCATTGATGTTATCAGGAAGTTGCTGGAGTATGGGGCGAAAGTCAGGGCCTTTGATCCTGTGGCTATGGAGAGCGCGGGACAAACTTTGGGTGATTCAATAGAATATGCTGCAGGAAACTATGAGTGTGTTGAGGACGCGAATGGGCTAATAATTTTTACTGAATGGAATGAATTCCGTCATCCCAACTTTTCCAGGATCAAGGAAGGCCTTGTTGAACCGGTGATATTTGATGGCAGAAACCTATATAATCCGGCAAAATTGAAGGAAGAGGGATTTACCTATTACAGCATAGGTCGAAATATGGCAGGCTTATAATGACCTGAAAGCGCCTAAAGTTACTGTGAAATATTAATCAAAACCACATGGCCCAGGACATGATCATGGCAAAAAAGACCATCAAAGCGGCTGATTTAATAAAAGACATCAAGTCCAACATTCACTATGGTCCTTTACTCAAGAAATACGGCATTGACGGCAGGCAGTTCATGGAGCTTATGAAGAAACTGGTGGAATCAAGCGCCGTCACAATGGAGGACCTCAGCAAGTATGCGTACGCGATGAAAGAAGCTGATCAGGGGACCGGTTTTGAATGTCCATCCTGCGGGGTCACTGATAGACGAGCCCTGGATGTGTGCCCCAACTGCGGAGACTATGTGGCCACTGTGGTGGAAGACTTCGGTGAATTTCCTGAGGAGGAAAAGCCTGCGACCAAGCCTCCTCCACCAGGACCTGAGGCCAAACCCCAAACCCAAGAAGTCCTGGCCCTCTTCAGGGGTGGTCCTACAAGGACAGGATCTTTCAAGGTCAAGGGTGTCAGGGGACAACCTGACCTGAGATGGAAAGTAAAGACAGGCGGTTGGGTATCATCGTCTCCGGCCTTGGCCCATGGTCTGGTTTATGTGGGTAGCTGGGACGGCGCGATGTACGCCTTGAATCAAAAGACAGGCAAGCCCAGGTGGAGATATAGGGCCAGGGGTCTTGTTTCCTCATCCCCTGCTGTGGCCGGCATGGGCGCGCTATTTGGGACTTCTGAGGGGGCAATGGTCTGCTTATC
>CAZFJT010000458.1:0-3474 GCA_964519135.1 uncultured Syntrophales bacterium
GCCAGAATGAATCCGGTAATAATGGGATAAACGGTCGCGAATATCATCCATCCAGTGCTTTGGGTCTCATGCCTGATCATTATCAGGGTTGCCAGACATGGCGGAAACAGGGCCACAAAGACCAGGATCGCGATAGCGCTCCATATGGTCCAGCTGGTCTCTGTTTTCCTTATGGACTCAGCAAGGGCGCCTTGGCTTGGTCCCTCCTGGGCGCTGTAGATTGCGCCAAGGGTCCCCACAAGGCTTTCCTTTGCGGCAAAGGAGCTGATAATCGCTATGTTTATGCGCCAGTTAAAACCCGCCAATGAACTTACCGGTTCCAGCGCCTTGCCTATTTGACCGGCCCAACTGGTATTGATAACCTCTTTGATCCTCTGGCGCCTGATCTTCCGTATATCTCTTTCGAACCTTTTTAGGGCTAGGCTCACCTTTTTGGCGTCACGATCAGTCTCTCCATCTACGCCAACTCCGTTGTTGGCTATCATAAACATTTTGGGAGAGTCCTTTGAGAATCTTCCATTGATCTCCGCAATGGCCTCATCATCGCCTGCTGCGGACCTTTGGGCCTCCTTTAGTCGCTCCTTGAAGCCAATGAGCCCATTGAGATTGTTATCGGCGAGAAAATGGGAATATGGGTTCGATTCCGGGATTTTTTGAAACAATTTCACCTTTTCGTCTGCAAGAAGATAGTCGTAATGCGCCTCCCTCTCGAAACCTATTCCCGGAAACGTAATAAAGAACCAGACACATATCATTACAATGGCCACTATTGTTATGATCTTCTTCACAAAGAGCCAAACCCTCTCAACAGCTCGCCTTAGTATCCCGTCAATTGTGGGTAAATGGTAGGCGGGCAACTCCATGACAAACGGCGCGGACTCTCCCTTGACCATGTAGGAGGAGAAGATCTTTGCCATGATCAATGCAATACTGAAACTGAATAATGAAATACAAAAAAGGACCAGCCCCTGATAGGCTACAAAGAAAAGACCCACTATGAGCACGTAGAAGGGAATCTTGGCCAAGCAATTCATCAGGGGCATTATCAGGATAGTTACGAGTTTGGCCTTTTCATCCTTCATAGCCCTTGTGGCCATGACACCGGGTACAGCGCAGCCCCCCACGAGCACGCCTCCCAAAATCAGGGGCAGTGTGGATTGCCCGTGCAGACCGAAGTATCTCAATACACGGTCCATAATAAAGGCAACCCTGGGCATGTATCCGCTATCTTCCAGAATAGCTATGAACCCGAAAAGGACCATGAAAATGGGGACATAGTAGAGTATGGCCACTATACCTCCCACAAGGCCGTTGACGATCATTGATTGGAGTAGTCCATCGCGGATCAGATCATTGGAGGCGGGGAAAAGGCCGCCTATAAATACCTTGGCATGGTGGAGGTACGGGAAGAACCAATCCGCAAGCCTGGTCCCGTATACCATGGTGGTCTGGTAAAAGATGAACAGTATGGCCAATAATATTATGGGCGCAAGAATCGGATGAAGCGCTACGGAGTCTATCCTGTCGGTCATGGTCCTTCTGGCGCCGTCATAGCCCTGGACCACTCTATTCAGAACATCGGAGGCGTTACGATACCTGCCTGCAGCTATGGTCTTTTCGGGGGATTTCCCGGATGTGTCCATGAACTCGAGGCGGGAAGAATCCACATAACTTAGAATATCTTCAGCTGCTTCAGGATTCTCCGCGTACTCCCGGATCCGCCGCCTGGCAATCTCATCGTTCTCCATTAGCTTTATGGCCAGCCACCTGCCTGGAAGCCCCCTGGAGCTAAAGCCAGCCGCCCTGAGCCTGTCCTCCAATAACCCCAAATAACTCTCCAGCCCAACGTCATACATGGGACGATTCCCAGACCCGGATTCATGTGACGAAGCCCTATTGATCGCCTCGAGAAGCTCCTTCTTTCCGTGTCCCTTATTCCCCACAGTAGCCGCGACAGGTATTCCCAGGATGTTTTCCAGTGCCTTTACATCTATCTCCATGCCCCGTGACCTGGCCGTGTCCATCATGTTCAGGCACAGAACCATGGGAAGCTCCATCTCCTGAAGCTGGAATACCAGGTAAAGACTACGCTCCAGATTGGCCGCGTCCACCACGGTTACGATGGTCCGGGGTTTCTCATTGAGCAGATAGTCCCGGGCAATCCTCTCCTCCTGTGTGTAGGAGGTCAGACTGTAAGTCCCTGGTAGATCCACCAGAACAATATCTCTATCCGTGGTCTTGAAGCGTCCCCACTTCTTTTCAACCGTCACTCCGGGATAATTGGCCACATGCTGCCTGGCGCCGGTGAGCATATTGAATATTGTGGACTTACCGCTATTGGGCTGTCCAGCAAGGGCAACCGTAATCTCTCTCATGTCGTCTTTCATCTCAACGCCACCTGCACTCCGCTAGCTTCGCTTCTCCGTAAGGCCACCAGATTTCCCCGGATCCTCACATCGATCGGGTCCAGAAGAGGGGCGTTGCGTATAACCTCAATTACCGCGCCCTCGATGAATCCCATATCCAGGAGCCGCTGAAGCGCTGATGAGTCAAGAGTTACGTCCTGGACAACGCATTCCTGACCGGGTATAAGTTGATCCAAAGTCATATGCTCGCTCCATTCTTGTTGGATAAGTCCGTCATTCCCGATCCGCGGAGACTACGATCTTACAGGCCATTCCGTGACCAATGGCCAGCCGGGTTCCGCTGACGGCCACCAGGGCCGGTCCGCCATTTCCATTTGACCCTTTTATGATCTCAATGGGGCTACCCACGTTGAGGCCCATATCCACCAGCCTTGTCTGGAAGGACCTGCCGCCTGCGAGGGCTATAACCAATCCTTTGTCTCCAGGTTTCAATTGATTTAGATATTTCATTCCATCATTAGTCATTTTATAACTCCTTAAGCTTTTGATTCCTGTGTGTGTGAGTTTTCGCGCGCGCCTCCATCAGAGGGCCCCATACACTGGCCGCCTTTACATGAGCAGGACCCTCCGCACGGGTTTTTCTCACCCTTGAAGGCCCGCATAAAGCCCGCAATAATAAGTGTTAGAGCTGTTAAGACCATTACGGTTATAAGGACTATTTCCCACATAAGTTTGTCTCCATTTCTGGTAAGATTGGGGTTGTTTACTATTCGCACACTCCATTACGCCTACATTCCAGGGACCGACCATCCTTCAATTTGACGGCAATCAGGTCCATGACGTGTTGCGGGGCTGATTTGCACATCCTGCAAGCGGCTTCATTTGCCAGGTCTTCCTCCAGGTTAAGGGTTTTCATGAGGAACTCCCTCATGAGCCGCCACCTCTCAAGGACAATATCAGCCTGAATCCGACCCTCTGGTGTTAGCCAAACCGGGCCGTATGGCTCATATTCGATCAATCCATGCCTGGCCAAAACCTTCAAGGCAGCGGTGACGCTCGATTTGTTCACCTGTAACCTTTGGGCTATCTCGCTTTGCCTGGCTTGACC
>CAZFJT010000459.1:0-1526 GCA_964519135.1 uncultured Syntrophales bacterium
GATGATGACATCAAGGCGCCTGGCGATTTCCCAGAGGAGAAGGTGGACTACCCTGATGTTATGCGCTTCAAGACTGAGCTGATCCACAAGGCTTACAAAAGATTCACGGACAGTAAAGAGCCTTACGAATACTTGCTGTTCTGCGAAGAGCACAAGAAATGGCTTGATGATTACTGCCTGTTCCGCGCTCTACAAAGCGGGTTTGACGGTAAGAAGTGGACGGAATGGCCCAAGGATTTAAGGGACAGGGCGCCGGCCGCATTCCAAGAAGCAAAGGAAAAGTATAAAGACCCTATTAATTTAGAGAAATTCGTTCAATTTGTTTTCTATCGTCAATGGTTTGAGCTCAAGGATTATTGCAAGGCCCTTGGAATCCAGATAATCGGCGATCTGCCGGTATATGTGGATCACAACAGCGCGGATGTTTGGACCCATCCTGAATGCTTTAAACTTGATGATCAAAAGGCGCCATATGTGGTGGCCGGAGTGCCGCCTGACTATTTCAGCGCTACAGGCCAATTATGGGGACACCCGATCTATGATTGGGACGCCCTAAAAGCCGACGGATATACCTGGTGGCTTGATCGAATGGGCCACAATCTCCATCTTTGCGACATAGTGAGGATCGACCACTTCAGGGGTTTAGTGGGTTATTGGGAGGTCCCGGCAGGAGAAAAGACCGCCCTTAATGGTCAATGGCGTGTTGGTCCTGGCGGCGATCTATTAAGGGCCATGTTCAGACGTTTTCCAAATTTACCGGTGATAGCCGAGGATCTAGGGGTCATAACACCTGATGTAAGGGAATGTATGGCCCAGTTCGGATTACCTGGCATGAAAATACTGATGTTCGCTTTTGGCGAGGACTTGCCCAATAATCCGTACGCTCCCCATAATATTATTCCCAATTCACTGGTTTACACAGGAACCCATGACAACAATACAGTGAAGGGGTGGTTTAAGAATGAGGCCACCCAAATGGAAAAGGAAAACTTATCTCAATATATCAATAGGAATTTAATCTCTGATGAGGCCCCTTGGGAGATGATCAGACTCTCCATGACCTCTGTGGCCAACACCTCGATAATTCCCATACAGGATTATCTGGAGTTAGGCGAGCACGCGCGAATCAACCTGCCTTCACAAAAGGAGGAGAATTGGATCTGGAGGCTTAAGGATAATGTTTTTACGGATGAATTGGCCGAAAGGATCTATGATCTTACGAAAATATCCGGACGTTTGTAGTGGGCATTAGTAAAATAAGGCGGTCAGGTCCTCTTTTTTTGAATGTATTCCAGCGCCTGGGTACCATAAATATTATCAGTGGTAAAGCTAACTTCAATGTTATTTGTTTAAATGCGCAATCGTATTAATTTTAATTACACCTTTGTCTGTTATCCTGTGTGTTCATTATCTCCCCAAAGGCGCGCGCCACGCCTCCTTCATCTCCCAAATATCGTTGTCCATGATCTTTAGCCCTGAAAGGCCGTTGATCTTAAGGGCATTGGATTCATTCACCTCTCCTATGA
>CAZFJT010000459.1:1536-3459 GCA_964519135.1 uncultured Syntrophales bacterium
AATGCTTGGACTTCCTCTCTTCAAACGCGGCTTTATTGGCGGGTTTTACACTGATTACAAATCTTGATGGGGTCTCAGAGAACTGTATCGTGTCATCCCTTGTCACATTCTCCGCAGGGATCTTCCCAAGATCTATCTCCGCGCCCAGGCCACCGGAAAAGCAGCTCTCAGCAAGGGCTACCCCAAGGCCGCCATCCGAGCAATCATGGCATGAGGCTATCAGTTGATCCATTATCGTGGTGTGTAGATCTCTGTACATTGATATGGATTTTCCAGGGTCGGTAACCTTTGGCACAGCCTCGCCAATATATCCCATTGACGCATAATACTCCGAAGCGCCCAACTCATCCCTGGTAATCCCAAGAATGTATATGATATCACCCGCGGCCTTGAAATCCGGAGTTACAGCCAGCCTCACATCAGGGACTATGGCCATGGCCGAGAACAACACTGTGGGAGGTATGGAGATCTTTTCCCCACCTATATTGTAATCGTTCTTCATGCTGTCTTTACCGGAAATACAGGGAATTCGGTAAACAGTGGTAATATCGAATAGGGCCTCATTCGCCCTGACCAATTGAGCCAGTTTATACTCTCCGTCAGGGGTCTTTTCCGATTGCACAGGATCGCACCAGCAGAAATTATCCAACCCGGCCATATGATCAGGATCTCCGCCCACTGATACTATATTGCGCACAGCCTCATCTATGGAAGCGGCCATCATCCAGTACGTGTCAATATCCGAATACCTGGGCGCTATACCGCAACCCACAGCCACTCCTCTGAATCTATCGAGAAGCGGCCTGATTACAGCCGCGTCTCCTGGCCCGTCTTCCTTCTCTCCTATCAGGGGCTTTACAACAGATCCGCCCTGAACCTCATGGTCATACTGCCTGATCAATCGCTCCTTTGAACAAATATTCCACCTGCCAAGGAGGTCGTTTAACACCTTGCCCAGATCTGATGGGGGATCGAATATGGGCGTCTCGTGGACCTGGTCTATCCATGTCGCGTTGAGCTTCATCTCAGGCAATCCGTCATGTAGGAAATCCAATGGCAGTAGGGCCGCTGTCTCGCCACGCCAATTGACCTGAAAGAATCCGCTGTCATTGAACTCCCCAAGAACTGTGGCCTCAACATCCATGAACCTGGCCAGGTCTAGAAAATCATCTATCTTGTCCGGGGGAACAGCCACTGTCATACGCTCCTGGGCTTCTGACAGGAGTATTTCCCAAGGTTGCAGTCCAGGATATTTCAGAGGAGCGGCTTCAAGGTTCAAAATAGCGCCCCCTGACTCCTGGGCCATCTCTCCAACAGAAGAAGACAACCCCCCTGCCCCATTGTCTGTTATGGAGTTATAGAGCCCCCTGTCCCTTGCAACCAGGAGAAAATCGGTCATCCTTTTCTGGGTTATTGGGTCGCCGATTTGAACTGCGCTCACAGGAGAGGCCTCATGGAGTTCCTCTGACGAGAATGTCGCGCCGTGGATTCCGTCTTTTCCTATCCTACCCCCTGTCATGACTATCAAGTCGCCCTTTTTAGCTGACTTCTCATGTCCGGGCCTTCCATTGATCTCAGCAGGACAGATCCCTCCTGTGCCGCAATAAACCAGTGGCTTGCCAAGGTAGCGGTTGTCAAAAACCACTGCGCCGTTGATGGTAGGGATGCCGCTCTTATTGCCCCCATGCTCCACACCCTCCCTGACACCTTCAAAGACCCTTCTTGGATGAAGAAGCCTCTCTGGGATATTTCCGCTGTAATCAGGTGGAGCAAAGCAAAACACATCAGTATTGAATATGAGCTTGCTGCCCTGGCCTGTGCCGAATGGGTCCCTGTTTACCCCAACTATTCCGGTCAACGCCCCGCCATATGGATCCAGGGCGGATGGTGAGTTGTGGGTCTCAACCTTGAAGACGGCGCCGG
>CAZFJT010000460.1:0-3458 GCA_964519135.1 uncultured Syntrophales bacterium
GAACAGCCTTGGCTAATGGGATATGCAAAGCAGGATTGACAGTATGAAATAATGTTATGATCTGATCCGCGTTCATCCTTGTCCACGGGATTTTTCCAGCGGTCTCGCCGATCTTTGGGCCTGTCATTGAACCAAGCTGATCCAACAATATTTCAAAGTCATACTCATCCATTTGGTCGTCAGTTGAAGAAAAAATCCTTTCCAGAGTCTGGGGGCTGTCCTGTAATATCGCGATCCTGCTCCATCGCTGAAAAAGGGCAAAATCATTGGGCGCCAGGATGGTCTCCTGCTCCAGAAGTATTGTTTGCAGGAGTTTTCTGGATATCTCGACTATCTCTGAGGTTAACAGCTCAACATCCCTTTCCATTAGTCCTTCTGCAAGCTCATGGATTAAATCCACCACCAGGTTTTCCACTTCCTCAGGAAATCCATCTGGCGCGCTTTGTATATCAAGATCGCCCAGAAATATTCTAATATCTGAAATTGTAACAGAAACAGGGTCAGGCGCCTCATTGTGCGCGGATATTATTATGGAGTTCACCAAAGCTTCACGAATACACTCGATTTCCACAAGATTCTTAGCCATAACATTCTTGGATCTTCTCATGAGATCAAAGGGGAGTATATCCCGCAGTCTTAGTAAAAACTTGTATCTCTCTAATTCTGATTCGTAGTATTCCAATAAACTCAAACTGGAAAAAAGATCGTCATCCAGGGTCAAGGATTGTATCGAATTAATCTCTGTCTCTGAAAACACGCTCATATCCGACAGTCTTTGTAAGCTCAACTCGTCCAGGTTCTCATACTCCTCAGGACTCACATATATCTCGATCCTGTGGTCAAGCAGGAGTTGACCCCACTCATGTCTTAGCTTTTCAATTCTTGTATTGGCCAACCTAAACAACTCAACAGGGGAGTTTTCCAAAATGACATTCATTCCAGCTTCAACACTGCCCCCGCTTCGGATCTCCAAACCCACTCCCATGAGTTTGAGAACCGTCTGTTGAACCTTTTCAAGCTCTTCTGATGAACGGAAATCCACTTCTTTGTGAAGGACATATTTATTTGCCATGGCCACAGAGACCCTGATGATTTCATCAGCCCTGTCCCTGGTGAGCAAGCCGGTCCTCAGCCCTTCATCAACAACTTTTAGCAAAAAACCTTGATCATCATGAACAACAAGGCCCAGGTTTTCCATATTCGCGTTTCCCGTATAAGGTGAGAATTGTGGCTAGATCAGAGGAGATTATTATTTTACCCGCTCAATATATTTGCCTGTGCGGGTATCTATTTTCAGCACGTCGCCCTCTTCAATGAACAGAGGCGCTTGCACAGTCATCCCGGTTTCAAGGGTCGCTGGCTTTGTGGCGCCCGCTGCTGTGTCGCCTTTTACTCCCGGCTCAGTGGAAACAACTTTAAGCTCCACGAATATTGGAACTTCTACTCCAAGGGGTTTTCCATTGTGAAACAAAACACTAACATTTACGTTTTCCTGTAAATAGCTCCTTGCGTCCCCCAATTGACTTTCTGTGAGGAAAAGCTGCTCATAGGTTTCATTATCCATGAAGTGGAATTCGCCGTCGCTCTCATAAAGAAACTGCATTTCCTTTTCTTCAAGATCAGGTTTGTCAACCTTCTCCCCTGACCTGAAAGTCTTATCTAAAACATTCCCAGTTATTAAGCTCTTAAGGGTGGTTCGCACAAATGCGCCCCCTTTACCGGGCTTTACGTGTTGAAACTCCACTATTGTGAATGGTTCCCCATTTAATTCTATCTTCAAGCCCTTGCGGAAGTCCGGGGTCGAATACATTATTCCCTCCCACATTATCCTGATTATCTGCGAACAATTATGGCCGCCAACATATTACAATGGCTATAAACGCTAAATGATAACAGAACCTATTTGTAGAGTCTAGTCTATTTTTATTAGCTCCTTGGTCATCCCGGAAAGGTTTTGCGCTCCTGTGGTATCCAGGTAAACCAGGCTTTCCAAGCGGACTCCGCCCAGTCCTTCCATATATATACCGGGCTCGATGGTAAAGACCATCCCTTCTTTTAATTTGCCCCTCCCCTTTGGAGACAAAAAGGGGGGTTCATGTACGTCCAGACCAACCCCATGGCCGAGACCATGCATGAAGTACGCGCCATATCCGGCTTTATCTATAACCTTGCGGGCAATGGAATCCAGTTCGGTTACGCCAATGCCTTCCCTAACCGCGTCAAAGGCTCTCATGTGTGCGTCATAAACCGCTGAGTGAATGCTTTTTTGTTCCTTTGAAGGCTTACCGACTATACAAGTCACTGTCTCGTCGCTGTGGTACCCGTCCAGTTTGCAGCCATAGTCTATTACCACAAGGTCCCCTGATTTGATCGTCTTAGAAGAGGCTATGCCATGGGGAAGCGCGCTGCGCTCACCAGAGGCCACTATTGTTTTGAACGCGATATCTTCCGCGCCTGCAATTTTGAACGCATTCTCCAAATCAAGGGCCACATCTCTCTCCGCCCTGCCTTCCAGTCCAGCTTCAATAACCTGTCGGCAGGCGGTAGAAGCTATAGTGGCGGCCTTGGAGATAGTTTCCTTTTCCAGTTGATGCTTAACTGATCTTAGGCCTTCAAGGAAATCTCTGGAAAGTGGCTTGAATTTCACATTGGGCAATCGCCTTTGCAATGCTTCTATGAAACTGAAGCTTACCCTGGCGCCTTCTATTCCAAGCCTTTTTATACCCAGCTTTCTGACAAAGGAGGCTATGGAATCTATTTTGTTTCTCTTTACGCTGATTTGGAAATCAGGGGACTGATCGTGAGCCTGAGTCTTGTAACGACCGTCAGTGAACAGGCGTCTTTCATTGGGCGTTATTACTATTGTTGCGTCCGATCCCGTAAATCCGCTCAAATATCTCAAGTTTGATGATGGGGTTATCTCTGAGGTGTTAAATAAAAGGGCGTCCACCCTTAATCTGGACAGACGCCCGTGAATTGACATTAGAGCTTTGTTTGTCATTTTTCAGGTTCTTGGGCCTTTTTGAATTTTGCGTTACCCAGCCAACCTTGGAGGGTGTCAAGCACCTTCTTTTCCTTCATCTTTCTCCTGGCTCTTTCCCTGGCCTCCCTCAATACCTTGTCATCAGGGTTTCTCTCTACTAACATATCGAATATCTCAACTGCTCTTCCAAAGTGACCCTGTCTTAGGAATTCCATTCCCATTGCAGCTGTAACAGGGTAAAGGCTATCCTTATAATCACTCCTTTGCGGCCCTGATTCACGTTCCATAGGGCTTGACCTAAGGTTCTCCCTCCAATCCATAATGGGATCAGCTTCCCGCTCAGGTCTCCAATCTTGATCAGGGGTCTTTCTTCTTTTCGCGGTTTCTTCAAGGTCCATTGCTCGTTCCTCCACTCGGGACATACTAGTGATAGGATCGGCTGTCCTTGACTCAGGGAGACCGTATGGATCCCTGG
>CAZFJT010000461.1:0-3457 GCA_964519135.1 uncultured Syntrophales bacterium
ATATGGGGGTTCATATTTTCAAGGGCTTATCAAATGGCTTACTGTGGGCGAGACCCACTTCTTCAGGGACGAAAAGCTTTTTAAGGCATTGGAATTTGAGATCCTGCCCAAACTGCTCAGATCAAAAAAGGAAAACGGCCGTGAACTACGGATATGGAGCGCTGGATGTTCCACTGGAGAGGAGCCTTATTCCATAGCGATTGCATTGAAGATGATAGCTCCTGACCTGGATGGCTCACGTTTGTCCCTGTTGGCCACAGACCTGAACCCGGACAGCCTTGAAAAGGCCAGTTCCGGGAAATACACCCATTGGTCTTTTAGGGGAACGCCCGATTACATCAAAGATCGCTTTTTTACCAATGATTGCAATGGCGTCCTGAGAATTGCGGACGAAATAAGGAATATGGTCACCTTCTGCCGTCATAATCTCGTCAAGGATCCCTTTCCTCCCATAGAGATGGGCCCAGGCCCCTTGGATCTCATATTTTGCAGAAATGTGCTCATGTATTTCACACGGGATAACATAGAAAATGTAACAAGCAAGTTCGCACATCTGCTTAGCAATGAAGGAGGCATGTTTGTCGCGCCCGCGGAGGCTGAACAATACATTGGATCTGGCCTTAAATCAGTTCATTCCAAAGGATTGACCTATTATACAAAGCAGCGGGGAGGGCATGGGGAAACACGATTACAGTCGAGTCAAAATATGGAAAACATGGGCGCGGCTCGATTACCAATGAAAAGACCCGATCCTTCGCAGGGGAGCTGCGTTATCCCCAAACCAGGTTCAAAAAACTTTGTTATATCACTGGCCGGAATTGTGAATCCTGTTGCAAAAGCCGGAAGCATTATTAATACCAAAAAACATTCAGATAAATCATCAAGCGCGACCCACGCCAATGAGCCTATAAGGGAAGCGTCTTCCCAGGGAGCGTCTGTGGCGCCGGCCTTACCTTCCTATGAAAAGATGGTAAAAATGGCCCGATCCCTGGCTGACCAGGGAGACCTTGAACAGGCCCGGCAATGGCTGGAAAAGGCCATACAGTCCGATAAACTGGACCCCCGCAAACATTACCTGATGGGCGCGATACTTCAAGAGATCGGCCTTTTGGAAGAGGCCTCGCAATCGCTACGCCAGGCCTTGTATTTGAACCCTGATATGGCTTTGGCTCACTTCTCCTTAGGCAGCCTGTCTAAAAGGCTGGGTAAGACAAAAGCGGCTAAGAGGCATTTTGATAACGCTCTTAAAGCCTTGAATGGCAAAGACCCGAATGAGATTATTGTTGATTCCGAGGGCATTACCACAAAAGGGCTTATACAAATGATCATGAACATAAATCAAAAAGAATAAACACCGTACCCTTTTTGAAAAGGAGAGACATATTATGGGATTGAATCAATCTGATCCACGAGATTACTTGATCTCTCCCCAAGATCCCATTGCTGGAGAAATCCTGGTTAAAAGGGCCAAGGCTCTGGCTGACCCAGGAGAGTCAATAGAGGATATCTCAGTTACGATAACTTGCCTGAGATTC
This sequence comes from uncultured Syntrophales bacterium, assembly GCA_964519135.1. Lineage (GTDB taxonomy): Bacteria > Desulfobacterota > Desulfomonilia > Desulfomonilales > Desulfomonilaceae > CAZFJT01. Next base: position 1,536 of record CAZFJT010000461.1, read on the forward strand.
TCAATAGCAAAGGAAAATTACGCGATAGATTTAAACAGGGTTACAGGGGTACACGCGCTTACTGAATTAACACCTATTCCATGCGCCCCGGAATTTGTTAAAGGCGTGGTCAGAGTCAGGGGCAGAATAGTATCAGCCATGGATTTGCGGATGTTCTTTGGTTTGCCAAGAAAAGGTATCTCTGATCTATCCAAACTGGTAATAGTTGAAAATGACGCCATTGAAGTTGGAATCCTGGTGGACCAGGCCCGTGGCGCCATTGAGTTGGCTCTGGATGACATGCAGCCGGCCACTGCCTCTTTGACGGCTATTGAACCCTATTTCCTTAGGGGAGTAACAAGGGAAAGGATGGCGATCATACACGCGGACGCCCTGCTATCCCATGAGAGGCTAATTGTAAATGATGAGGCTAACGTTAAAGCAGTAAAAGGAGTAATGAACTAACCCAATTCCTCGCAGCTCCGGTTTAAGTCCAAACCAAACAATTTTTTGGCCGTGGGCCCCTAGCTATGAAGACCGGCCAAACACACAAATTAAGGAGGATATTATGGGCTGTATAAAAAGACTCTGTTGGCTCGCTGTTATCTTAACTATGATAATAGGCGTTTGGAGCATGACTCTCGCAACTCCGGCGCTCGCGGCCGCCAAGCCCGATGATGCCCACATTGCCATTATCGGCGATATTACCAATATCAAACGCCAGATCGAAACCCTGGAAGCCGAGAACCCTCAGTTACTTCCATTTACCAAAAAAATCCGGCATTTCATCACTGAAATCCGCCTGGATCTTATTGAGAGATTAATCAAACCCTACCTGTTGCTGTGACAGCCGCCCTCTCGCTTCGCTCGAAAGGACGCAAAAGGGGTCAGAGTGCTTCGCATCGATCCTTTTGCACTCCAGGGCTCCAAAGGACGCAAAAGGGGACATGGTGCTTCGCATCGCTCCTTTTGCACTCCAGGGCGGCCTGAATACGTACAAACGCATCAGGCAGGGGATGTGCTCGCCGCTTTTATGATTTTCTCAACAGTTTTCCGGCGCGTTCGCGCAGAATCACCAGTGAATCCGGTGTACTTTTCTTTTTGGCGGCGGTTTTGCCCGATTTTTTCTTTGGCGGTGCTCCCAGGGCGGCAGCGCCATTATGGATGATTTCTGGTTTCTTGCCGCTGGTCTGAATTGTGATGGGCTGCACTTCCCATCGTCCCTCGTCGAAATGCAGCAGGCCGATACAGGCTTTGGATTTTTTCATCACATCGGGCGTGAGAATTGAGGCTGTGCCTGTGCCCTGAAATGTCAAGGGCAGCACGTCATTCAGCAGCAACTCTCCGTTTTCTTCCGAACAGGTGGAATCTTCAAACCAGACCGGTGTTGCGATATGGATGGGATGCCGGTCAATTGCGGGAACTTTCGCCTGAGCGCAGGGAAGATATTGTGTCGCCGCGTAAAAAGGATCGGTTTCGGAGTTTGGTTCTGCACGGTCTTCGTCCCAGAGCATATTTCCATCTGCGGTCAAGGGCATCCCTTTGATATGAAAGCTTTGCCATTTGACGAGAGCTTGCAATAATTTCGGATAGCCTGAGAACAATTTCCAGATTTCGAATCCAGTGATGGTTGGTACTTTGAAGGCAAACAGATTGATATTGATCTGCTGCTGACGCTCATTCCAGCAGAGAATAGCATGGACTCGCAGCCGGACACCATGCCCCTGTTCGTGAATATCGCTTCCCAACAGATATAATTGACCGTCCACCGGGTCGTGTTCCATCGGTTCCGGCACCCCTTTCGTACAGAGAACAGCCCGGCTCCAGAGATCAGCCCAGCGGCGCACCGGAAAGTCGATCATATTCGCCATCGGCGTACAGGCTTCCAGTTCATTGACAAAACCCGTTAATAATGCGCTCAAACGCACAGTGCGATTTTGAGT
>CAZFJT010000462.1:0-3456 GCA_964519135.1 uncultured Syntrophales bacterium
GATCATATCCAGGCGTCCCCTCCTGGAACAAGCTGAGAAGCAGGCGGTTGGCCTGTCCCCACCACTCATTGTCCATGTTTCCTGTCAATATATCCGCGTCTATATCATTGGAATATTGAGGGTTGTTCACAAAATTGGGATCATTGAGGTTCTCATGCAAGAGGCCTCTATTGCTCTCAAAGGTTGAATAATAAGGATCTCCGGCCAGGCTCGCGTCCATATCTATGATCGCGACAGCCGCGGACCATCGGATATTGTTTCCATCATCCCTGTTAAAGCCGGTGACAGTAAGAAAATCTTCCTGACCTGTGTTCAGGAATACAAAGTCACCTGAAGCGCCTGTGAACTTCTTACCAGCATAGATGTCCAGGTAACCGTCCGCGTTTATGTCTCCAACCTCAAGGGCCGATGTATAACCAGCGGCTGATCCGGCTATTCTAAGGGGAGTGAACTCCAGGGAACCGGAACTCATGTCCGCAAAATAGACAACCACATCCAGGTCGCCTATACCCTGGAATTCATTTTTGTCCAGGCCTGTGCCGGTTGCGATGTCCACAAGGCCGTCATTGTTGAAGTCCCCTACGGCCACTGAGTCGGTCCTGCGCACCTGGGAATCAGGAAGGGCTATGTAATTGTTGGGATCGGTTTCAAAGCCCAGCCATTGATTATTTGCGTCAAAACCCTGGTTTAGTATTACCAGGTCGGTGAAATCACCATTGGGATCATTGGTGTCTCTCACTCCAGCCACAAAGTCCAGGAATCCGTCGGCGTTAAAATCGCCCAATGCCACGTCAACAGTTCCGCCGGATGTGCCGTCAAAGTAGTACGGAGTGAAGTTTCCCTGGCCGTCATTTATATAAAAAGCGTCATTATCTCCATGGATGCCGGCCACAATGTCCAGGTACCCGTCTTTGTTCAAGTCACCCAGGTCAATGGAGTAAGCCGGCGTTGATTCCACTACCCCCTGATCGCTGTTACCATCGTCAAAACCGAGCCATTGGTTACCGGTTGTGGTGAACCTGTAGTCAAAGTTCTCGGTTCCTTCTGTGAATCCCGGATCTGTGACAGTGTATTCCACATCTATGGTGTACCTTTGGTCTCCAAGATCATTTATACCACCTTGAACTTCCAATTGACCGTGTTCCAGTTGGATTATCGCGCCGTCAACCGCGAGTATCTCATTTCCATCCTTGTCTGTTATGTAAAAAGATATGTCATCAGGATCCACGTAATTATTCGGGTCAGGGTCAAACGCCTCCAACGTAATGCCCACCGGCTCCGCTGGATCTATCAAGCCAAGATCCCTATCCAAGGCTTCAGGCGCCGCGTCTTGCACAGGCTTAACCGTTACAGTGAAAGAAGCCTCCTGACCATCACTTGCCTCAACCTGGATGACCGAGGTCCCATACTCGTACTCGTTGTAAGCAAGCATGAGCTTTCCGTCAGGAGACACCTCCAGTTGCACACCATTTTGGTTTGGATCGCTGTCCACAAGCAGGTCCATATTGTCGGTCTTGTTGGCGCCGGATTCAGGAATTACAAACGCGCTGTATGTGAGATTTTCCCCATTTTCAAACAATTCCGCGAGATCAATCTCTGTGGGGACTGAATCCTCGAATCTAACCACATCTGGTATTCCCTGATTCAGGGGCTCAGGAGTGGATTCCAGGGTTGAAGTGATCGCGGCCCTTGCCTCAACACTTATGAATTCCCTCATGGGAGATTCATCAGAGCTGTATTCAAGGTCCCAATCGCCTCCTTCATTGCTGGTGTCGTCCACACTTGCAAACACATCCGCGTTGGTTAGGTAGGATATGGCCCCAACAAGGGCCTGGCCGGATTCATTGCCCGCCACATCACACGCGTAGAATTGAATCTGTCCATCCTGGGCCATCATGGCGCCTATGGCCTCGAACTGGGGTTGATAATCAGAAATGGTGGAAAAGGTTATATTGTCCAATCCCATCATTATGCCGCCCTCTTCCCCATGCCCCAGAATCGCCAGATTATCTATTTGCCTGCCCTCTTCATTTACCACATCAGAGAGCATGTCATTTATGGACCCCACGTTATCCGCGTTTGCGTCATAAACAAGGACCTCGGCCTCATCGCCCACGGCCTGCTGAAAAGCCTCAATATCCTCCAGCGCGTTGGACACAAGAATAACATTCAGATCATCAGGATAAAGGCTATCCAGTGAGTCAGCCACAGGATCATCAGGGGGCTCGGCCGCCTGGGAATTGGAAGCTGGATTTGCGGACCCGTCTTGGTTGTCTTGGTTTTGTTGGTCTTGGGTGTCTTGCTGTTGGTCAGCGGATGGATCAATAGAAGCGTCGAATACTATCCGTTCTTCCAGTTGCTCCATGTTTATATCAGGACCGTATGACCAAGGATCTTTTTTATCTTTTCTACCCATAATAACCTCCTCACGGTCTGAACCGTTTATGGACGCTATTTCGAGAGCAATGACTCTCTTTGGGCTTTATGTCCCTGGTCTTTTCCCGAAAAGCAATTGGTTTTTAATTCACAGCCACATTTTATAGCTGTTTAATAAAGTTAAATCATTATTTTCCTTATCGCAAGTCCATTGACTTGTTCCTCTTACTCTTAAAGACGCAAAGAACCCGAAAAGGTTGCAAATATAATCAATCAATAAATTAAGCCCTTAATGGAATGAAATCCTCTTGCCTTGCTGTTGGCCATAACCTACCGGAAAACTCAAGTTAGGCGCCTTGCAAAATAATTCCTATGGCTTTTATTAATAAATTACTTTAAGTATTGACTTTAGATATCTGTTATGCTTTACTTATTTTCGTTGCACCGCAACAGCCATATTAAAGTTTAGTGGAGGAGTTCCCATGCCTCATTCACACAATATCGATTATTACATTTCCGGTCTGGGTGAAGAATCCCTTGCGGACGCGCTCGCGGACTTTGAAGACCCATTGGACGGCCGTTCAAGCGACCTGCTATCCTCACTGGAAATCGACGATGGATATGGACCCGATGAATTGAGACTCGATATAGATGACCTTGATTAACGGGATAATTCGTTCACACCTCGGCCGGACTTGGGAACTCCGCATTTCCGGCCGCGGCCTTATTTCTTAGAAACACTTACCTACTTCCCATTTTTCATTCCATCCAAAATCACGGCGCTTTAAATTACATTTACAACTTCTCGGTTTTACTAAGCTTATTAGAATCGTCCTAAATTCCTCACGATTCCGGAAGCCCTAGCAGGGCCTGGAGGCGGAAGATCCGATTCGCTGTGTTTGATTAGCTACGCTCAGGAAACTTCGCTCATCAGACTCCCGCCCGCCGGCTCACCTTACGCCATTACCAGTGCGCTTGGTGGTCCCTAACTTGGAATTAAACCAGCTCTTAAAATTAAACGCGACATGGCTTATAAAAACCTTTCCACAATTACTGGCTCTTTGTGCCTACCTTGCGCTT
>CAZFJT010000463.1:0-3451 GCA_964519135.1 uncultured Syntrophales bacterium
TTGTCTATGACTACCTCGCGGGCGCCAAGATAATAGCTGAAGCTTCGCCAGAGGCAGAGCTTATATATGTTGGTAAAAAAGGATCGGACCACACTGCTGAACAAATTGATATTAATAGTATTCTCAGGGAAAAGGCCATGGAGGGCAAGACTGTGGCCAGGGTCAAGGGCGGCGATCCATTTGTTTTTGGCAGGGGAGGGGAGGAAGCTGAGGAACTCGCCGAATCAGGCATAGAATTCGAAGTAATACCAGGGATAACCTCTGCGGTAGCGGCGCCGGCTTATGCCGGCATCCCAGTTACGCACCGGGACCACGCGTCGTCAGTGACTTTCATCACAGGTCATGAAGACCCGAATAAACCTGAATCAGCCATTAACTGGGCAAATCTGGCTTCAAATCCCGGATCCCTTGTCTTTCTCATGGGTGTTAAGAATCTGGCGAGAATATCTGAATACCTTATTGCCAATGGTAAGGATCCTAGTACACCGGCTTCGTTGATTCGATGGGGAACCACACCAGGTCAGGTCTCATTACTTTCAACTCTAAAGGATATACCCGCTGAAGCTGAAAAAATGGGGATAAAGGCGCCTGCCATACTCTTAGTGGGCTCTGTTTCAATTCTTAGAAATAGCTTAGCCTGGTGGGAGAAGAAACCGCTCTTTGGCAAGAAGATACTAATAACCCGTAGTAAAAGCCAATCAAAAGGTGTGGCGGAAAGAATTTCAGAGCTCGCGGGCGAGGCTGTGGAGTTTCCGGCAATAGAGATAACTGAACCGGATGATACAGGCCCCCTGGACCTGGCTATCAATAGAATATCAGAATATGATTGGATCATCTTCACGTCTGTTAATGGAGTGGAGAGATTTTTTTCCAGGTTTTTTGAAATAAAAAATGACATCAGGGAATTGGCCGGCCCGAGAATAGGGGCTATAGGTCCGGTTACAGCGTCAAGATTGAGAGACTTGAACCTGAATGTGGATATTCTGGCAAAGGAATTCAAGGCAGAGGGGCTATTGGCGTCCTTCCATGAAACTGAAACCAAAGGTAAAAGATTCCTTATCCCCAGGGCCCAGGAGGCAAGGGAGATTCTTCCTGAAGGTTTGATAGCCATGGGCGGCCTAGTTGACGTGGTACACACCTATAAAACCGTCACCCCCCAAGGTAATGATGTGAGCCGAATACAGGGGATGTTGGCGGAGCGTCAAATAGACGCCATAACTTTCACATCCTCTTCCACGGTTGAACGCCTCATAGAGATACTTGGAAAAGGTGATTACAAAAATCTTTTGAAAGGACCTGTTCTAGCTTCCATTGGGCCGATTACCTCCAAGACCATCAGAGAATACGATCTGGAACCTACAGTGGAAGCCGACCAGTACACAATGGACGGATTGGTGAAGGCCTTATGTGAGTATTTTACGAATAAGAAGGAGAATTAGCCTGAGAATTATTCTTTTGGGCCACCTCATGAAAGATTTCGAGCATTTTTCTGTGATTCTCTTTTTGGGTGTAATTCATGGCTTCTTTTCGCGCGTTTGCTGAGCAAGTGTGGAGTCTGTCCCTGTCTAGATAGTATTCCATTGCCCTTGAAAATTCCTCATAATCCCAAGGATCCCTTAGCACGCTCCCATTAACCTGATTTGTGATTATTCCAGTCGCGCCATTATGAATGGTTGTGATACAGGGCAGGCCGGAGATCATGGCCTCAAACACCACCAGTGAACACGCGTCATAAAAGGTCGGTAAAACAAAGACATCACAAGCCGCGTAATACTCCTCAGGATTCCTGGTTGGTCCCCTAAACCTCACGATGTCCGTTAAATCAAGATCTCTTGTGGTCTTGGCCAGGTCCCTGGTTGGTTTGGAGCCAACTATTACAACTCCGAAGCGCCCATCTCCGACCCTATCCCAAAGGACTCTTGCCGCATGGAGTAATTGCTTGACCCCTTTTTTCCGAAAATCGTACGCCATGAACAGGAATAAGATCTCGTCCTCAAAACCCATTTTTTTTCTCAAATCATTTTGAGCCGCGGTATCAACCCTCGAAAACCTTGAAGGATCTACTCCATTATACACAAGCTTAATATCCGTTGGATTTTGGCCGTAATATTCCTCTATGTCCCGTTTGATCATGTCTGATATTGCAATGATGATCGGTTGAGGTTTCCTTCTGAACGGCGCTGACTCTATCCAAGCCCTTGCGTGATACTTTGGCGCGATCCTCATCAAAAGACTTTTTAGAGCCCTGAGCCAAGGAGACCCAATAGCGTTCAGTTTACGCGCGCAGCTTAGGGCGTGCACACCTCCGTGGCTTTGGTAAACATTCATCTCCAAGGTGTTTCCAAACCCTAGCGCAACGTCATAGTTACAATCCTTAACCATGCGTCTGTGTTCAAAAGCGAAACTCAGTATTTTTATTGAAGCCGGAACAAAGTCTGGTAATTTTCTGATCCGGTGAAATATTGCGCCCTCTGGACTGCCATCCCACTCATAACCATAAAGATGAACCTCCCACCCATCAGAAATCAGAGATCTCGCCAGGTCGACACCATAGGATTCCGCTCCTCCCGCGTGCCTGCTGAATCGCTCGATTGCCAATGCGATTTTCATGGCTTAGACGAAGCCTCCCAGCGTTTGGCGCTCTTAAGAAACACATAGAACGAGCTGTTTACTGCAATTACAAAACCTGGGGCGCCATCCAGGATTCCCAGCTTCCAAACCCAACATTCAAGGAACTTTCCTAAACCGTGAAAAAGACCCCAGACAAGATGCAGGGAAGAAGCGCGGCCTTCGGCTGATTCAGCCACTACTGTGGAGAAGCGGTTAATGGTTCTGATCTGGTCACTGATATCCCTGTAAACATAATGTAAATAAGGGTTCTTTAATCTTCCAACCTTTGTTGGATCATCCGCAACGAGCTTTTCGTGAATACCGTCTCCTATCCACTGGGCGGTTCCCCTGCGAGCAAGTCTGATTTTTCTGTCAGGATACCATCCTCCATGTCTTATCCATCTTCCTAAATAGAAGCTGAGTCGAGGTATCTCATAAGCTGTGAATTGCTGTTGATCACCTTTCAATGTGCTCAGGATCTCTTGTTTGAGCTCTTGTGTAAGAGCCTCATCCGCGTCCAGACTCAATATCCACTCACATTCAGATTGCTCCATTGCAAACTGCTTCTGCTTCGCGTACCCAGGCCAAGGATTGAATATAACCTTGGCCCCGTAATCCACGCATATCGTCACTGTATCGTCAGAGCTTCCTGAATCCACTACAACTATTTCATTTACCAGGCCCTTGGCGGATTCAAGGAGATTTCCGATTCTATCGGCCTCGTTCTTGGTTATTACGCATAAACTGATTGATTGGGGAGAATATTGCATATACGGGTCTATTTTCTATTGGGAGATGACATCTTGTACAGGATAACTGGATAATAACGAAATGTTAAGAT
>CAZFJT010000464.1:0-3448 GCA_964519135.1 uncultured Syntrophales bacterium
TTTTTGTTGATCATTGTGGTAAAAAATAATCGACATGTACTGCTTTGAATAAGGAGGCCTGGTAGGGTGGTGACTACACCAGAATATTTCCAGAAGTTCATTGTAGGAGATAACTTCAGGATTATAGTCTATTTCAATGCTTTCAGTGTGATCACCGAGACTCCGATAAGTTGGATTTTCTTTTGTCCCGCCACTATAGCCGACCCTTGTTCTTATCACTCCATTGACGCTGCCGAACCGGGCGTCTGGTCCCCAGAATCACCCTAATGCAAATGTGGCCGTCTCAAGAGCTGGGGGTGATTTCCGGTCTATGGGCGGAATTGACGCCTGGTTTGCTGGTTTTGCGTACGCTTGGGCCATAATATTTGTCTCCTCCATTTGATTTCCAATTTTAGGATCACTGGCAATGAGCATGATTAAAAGCGCTAAACCCATTGAAATTATAGTGATTGATAATAGGTTATTCTTCAATTTTCGCTCCTCTTTTGTCCAACTAGGGGCGTGTGTTTAAGATCAACAGTCCGGAGCTTCGCGCTTGGACATGGGTAAAAAGAGGGCACAGCGCCCATGAACTGATTCTCGATCTTTACACTATTTTGCCATCTCCTCTGGCTGTTCACCAGCCGGCTGAAACTTAAGGGCGCCGGAATTTATGCAATATCTCAAACCGGTCGGTTTTGGCCCGTCTGAGAAAACATGCCCCAAGTGCCCATCACACCTGGCGCATAGAACCTCGTTTCTGACCATTCCATGACTCCTGTCTGTTTCTGTTATGACATTATTCTCTGAGATGGGTTCCCAGAAGCTTGGCCATCCCGTGCCTGAATCAAATTTCGCCTTTGAGCTGAAAAGCGGCAAATCACAGGCCGCGCAAAGAAACACTCCATATTCTTTGAATTTGTTGTACTCTCCGGAAAATGGGCGCTCGGTCCCCTTTTGTCTCAATATGCTAAATTGCTCTGGTGTAAGGATATTTTTCCATTCCTGTTCGGTTTTGGTTATTTTTTCAATCATTATCTGCTCTCCGTTCTTGCCTACTCCCATGTGTTCTTTCTTTTGCCCCTTGTCCATAGAGCGCGCTCGGTCAACAGAGGAAAAAGAACACAGGAAAACAAGCAGCATGGCCATCCCAGTGGCTTGAGCCGCAATACGGAATTTTTGGATGATTAGTTTTTCGGACATGATTAACCCCTAGCGGTAATATTCAGCTCCCATAACAAAGTTGATCATTCCGCTAGGGTATGGCAATGGAGGAAGGCGCCGCTTTTTTTTAAGCAGGCTCAAACAAGGAATATGCTCGTCCTATGGTAAAAATTATCTCCTTATGGATTGAGCCACGTCATTGAGCCGTTCCCTGAAACTTATAAGGTACCTGGCCAGCTTTCCCCTATGGTCAGCAAACAAGGAGTCATGGTCTCCCCTGAGTACTATGAGGGGATCAAATGAACATATTCTATTCATGTCTTTCATGGCGATTCTCATATTCTCCTTACCGCCCTTTTCAATTATATCAGGATACATTTTGACAAAAGCCGTAACAAAGTCCCGGACAACTAATATCACCCCCTGCGCGTAGTAAATCCTGTCATCCAGATCCGTGAATTTAACCTCATCATTTGATTGAATAAGCTTTCCAAGAGGTTGGTCAATGAATTCAGGGCCTATTATGAACTTCAGCAAATTGTACTGATCGTCGGTCCGCATGTTGTATACGGCTTTTCCTGCAATCAGGTTCTTGCTGTACTGATTTACAAGCTCTATTCCTTCTTTGTAACGACTCTCAGAAGAAGCGAACCACCATTTATCCTCAGTGTAGGCAAAACACTTAGTCCTGGCCTCTTTCAAGTTTTCGTTCTCTTCATCAACGCTCCCATATTTGGCAAGATTTGTGGAAAAGAACTGGGTGAGCATCCTTGTGGCGAAAATGACTCCCCTCTGGCGATTCGCCCGATTGTCCAGCCATCTTGTTGGACTTATAAACAAATCATTAACAGACCAACCGAACAACCCCCATGGACCGGAATTGAGTTCGCGCTCCAATTGGTTAACCATTGCCCTGGCTAGAGCCGCGCCTTTCTCATTCTCCTTCATCTGGTCGTTAAGCTTCGATATCTCCGGGCTCACATTGGGAAATGTGGTTTGGTCGATCCAGGTATAGAGCATGTATGAAGGCACATAAAGCAATGGAATCAATATAGCCAGCAAGACTATAAATAAGGATGCTTCTTTGATGGTGGACATTGCCCTGCTTTTCATTTTAACCGCGCCTTTCTTTTTTAGTAATAGTCCACCGGGCGCCAATAGGTTCTGCGCCCGGTTCGATTGGATGGGGAGCTACTGCGCGTAGGGCGATACATCCTTCGGTCAACGCCTCCCAAATCATGGCGTCGCTACACTGTATATACCGCACGTATGGCCGTCCGCCAAGGACCTCCCCCTCCAAACCTCCCCCATCGTGATTCCAAATGTTTATGGCGACCACGGTGAACGCTTACGATTCAATTATAAAGAACACCCAAGATTAGAAGGATCTGCATGACAGGGGAGGCTGGTGAGTTTATTTTATATGATAAACGTCATGATCATAATAAGGTTTGGCTATTCGGATGAGCCGTTATAAATGCCATAAGATAACAATTATCCCAATGCTCTAATCGTTATGGCGCATAAAACTCCGCCTGGGAGCGAACTGAAGAAGCTCCGCGGTTCTGACGCTCGTCCCATTTTCTACGCGCCTCTGTTGGCTCGGGTATCTTGTCCCATATATAACTGAAGTTAGGCAATGCCCTGGAGAGCCATCCGCCCTCTTCTTTGGGCGCCTGCTTCTCCTCGACCCCATCGTGCTTTTCAATATTTTCTGAATTTTCAGACGTATCTGGCCCAGCCTTAGCCGGTTGGCCCCAATTCATGGTGGAACAGGATGCGGCAAAAGGCAATAATATCAAGAGCAAGACAGTGGATATATATGACCTTTTCATTAAAAATCCCCTGAAAACTTGTGGTTGATGCAAGAACCCCAAAGTCTGGGAAGCTTATACAACTTCCATTTGCGCCAATCAAGAAAAATATGTTAATAAAAATAAAAAAAAGCGCAACTTATGACCAAAAACACTTTAAAATGTTTAGGTTATGCTTATATGGAAAAATAAAAAAAAGACTAATAGCTTTGAAATTATTAGCTCTTATGTGAGGCAACAAAATAATGGGGGCGGGTCATTACATGAAAAAGGGAAATCTTAAAATAAAAGAATTGGGAAAATTATGACAATTATAATAGAATGAAACCATAATCAAAAGTGATGGGTTCAATAAAATGGAAATGGTGGAAGTCACGCGAAAGATCGAAAAAGTTGTGATAGCAGCCTTGATGATAATGATGTCCGTGGTGGTTGTATTAGCCACTGTGGAGCTTGCATGGATTATTTGTAAAGATGTCATAACCCCGCCT
>CAZFJT010000465.1:0-3443 GCA_964519135.1 uncultured Syntrophales bacterium
CTTCTGCCCGCAGCAGTCCTTTTGTATAAACATATCGTTTCTGTCTGTCATATAGCCTGTTTTTCGATGATTGACGAATTCCTTCTTCTCCCGTTGATACGGGGTCTTCTGGCTCAGGAGCTTCTGGTGTTTCAAACTCTGGGAGTTCATAATCATCAGCAGGTTCTGCTGGGTCTTTGTACATGCCAAGCATCTTCCTGCCCGCGTCCATCATCGAGTAATCACCGCTACCAACATCTTCCATCCAAGAACCCGCACCGTAAAAGTCCATATTTTGCTCGGTCTCATACATATGCCTTGTGCCGGGGTCATACATGCTGATTTTTGACAGTTTCTCTGTGAACTTTCCGAGAAATGTATCCTGGCCCATCAGATAACCTCCACAAATCTTTTGAAATTATAACGTCTTTGTTTCTCGTCAAAACTTCTCTGAAACTCAACAATATCAAAATCCTGATCCGCCATAAGCATTTTACACATTTTGATATTTCCTTTAAAATACATAACTAAACAGATTTTTTGGTCGTTTTCTTTATAGTCCACTGAAGCAAAAAATGCGTTAGGCATGCTGGCAAAAAAACCTTGTGACAAACAAACATTTATTAACTCTTTCCCGCTGATATTTTTATCTTCATAAACTTTGCATACATCCTGAATAAGATTTTGCTTCATTTGATGAGGCGTTTCAGCTTTGTGTAGTCATATCTTTTTATCCGGCCATCAAAATCCCTCATAAACTCAACACTGTCAAGCTTAAATAGATTTAATCTAAGTAACTCTCTCATGTCGCCAACACAACACTCGATATAGCAAACAATACTTTTGCCATCTTTATAAAAGTATCCCATTGCAAACAAATATGGCACAGAAACAACCCATCCATTTTCTAAGTGCCAGTTTATTTTGCCATAGAAATCCTGACCAGCTAAGTTGTATTTCTCTATCGCCTTGTCAATCGGCTTGTTATTTAGATTTTGTTCCATTAGTCAAAGTATCCTGTCATGTTTATGTTGTCCGCCCACCCAAATCCGTTACTTCGCTCGCTCTTTGGCACAACCATTTCTAAATCTTTCGCTCTAATAAAAGTTCTCATGCCAGCTACGTAGTTACTTGACTCGTCATGCTCAGGTTTTCCAGTCCCAACCCCGTCTTTGTTCAGCTTTTCATGATGAGATGCGATCATTTCCGCACCCTTTTCCACCTCTCTGTTGTCGGCAAAGTGAAAGTCTACAAACCAACGCCTCATCAACTCAATATCATTGTAAACGGCAGTAGTTCTTTTGACCGGAACAAACTCAATCCCTCTCTCTCTGGCAAAATCAAGGTTGGTTTTCATGCCATGACCTGCTTTTCCGCTCTGAATATCCCACGGCGCAAAGTGGTTGCCGTACCAAAACCCCTTTTGGTTTAGCATTTGCGCGTAATATGCCCAATCCTTTCCAGTGGATCGGTGGCAATCAATGATATTAACACGTTTCGGAGCAGGATAATCACTGTCTGGAAACTGTAAAAACCAACATATCATGCTATCGGTTGCATTATAGGCGGTTCCTTTGCCCAAGTCCCAAAACGTAAACACAGGAAGGTTGCGGTCATACTCTATATTCTCGTTGATCCTACCCTCCCCTTTTGCAATCTGGTACTCGTGGCTGAAATATCCGTGTTCAGAGGCCAAAATAGGCTCGTTCAAAAACTCCTGCATCGCAAAGGCATGACTGATGGCTCCACTTTTGATGTCGTCAGCAGCATTGAATATCGGTGTGCCATTCGGTGCTTTCTCGCCAATGCGGTCTAACAGCTCTGGATTGATGTTAAATTCATCATCCACCCAGCAGTAACACTTGGTCTGTTGCGGACGAAGCCACTGCGTAAACCATGCAGGATTATCTTTATTTGCCTCTAGCAACTGCCATAGATGGTTGTCTCTGCCTCTCAACGTACCATTCATCCGTAGCGGTGCGTCTGCCTGCCTCACAATCGGTAAAATATATCCAGTAACTTGCTTTTTGTGCAAAGAAAACTCCGAAAGCGTGTAACTTGCACCGCCCTGACCAACAAAGCTAAGGTCATCCGTTCCGCCCAAGCGTATCATTGCGTTGTTATGCGGAAAGGTTATGGAGTATTCTTTCTTGTTTGTCTGATATTCCACCCCCTTCGGTATGCACCAATCAATAAAAGACCGCATCTGGCCATCTATCTCAAATCGGTTGTCCCAGATTGCACGTACAGCCCACGTTGCCGTAGGAAATAGGTAGTAATGTATGCCTCCACGTACCACCGCATCACACACCGTCTGTGAAAAATGAGTAATATCTTTTCCGCCACGACGATGGATGCTCAGCAGATGGAACTTAATGTCTTTATTCTGCCACGCAACCCACGACGGGATCTGATAAAAGCACGGTGTTAGTGTCGGTAGTCTCATCTTATTTAGACTTTGTATCAAATGGAGTGTGTTTTGAGCAGAAGTTGTCTGCATGAGATCGCACCGTTTTTGGATTCAGATGACATGTGCCCATGCCAGACCAATCTCCACCATATGTTGATTTAAATAAATCTATATTTTTCTTCGGCTCTGTCTTCCACCACATGCACGTCTCACACTTCATCATTCTTCCTTTCTGTTTGCTTCTGAACCACCTGCATCAAGTTCATACAATCATCTCCTGCTCAAACATCTTTTGGTGTTTGTCTTTCTGTGCTTTCTCAATTCGTTCTAATGCTATGTTGAAATAGCCCAAGTCCATCTCAATGCCGATAAAGTTGCGGTTAAGGTTTACGCAAGCAACTCCGGTTGTGCCAGAACCCATTGTAAAATCTAGGACTGTCTCGCCTTCGTTGGTGTAGGTCTTGATTAGGTATTCCATCAGGGCTACGGGCTTTTGGGTTGGATGGACTGTTTTCCCTTCTGATCTAACCTCAAGTACATCTCTCGGCCAGTTTGTCCACGCTTGAATGTACTCTCTTGCGTTGCGTTGTCCGTAATTGTCAGAGTTGCCGCCCTGCTTTGTAACTGTTCCCCTTGCAATGAGTCCTTGGGCATTATATGTTCCAGTACATTTCTTTTCGCAAAAAACAAGTACCTGCTCATGCTTTCTGACCGGCATCTTTCTGGCGTTAAGAACTCCTGTTATCTTTGACTTAACCCAAATCCATTCGTATGCGAACATCTTTAAATTACTAGCTACCAAAACAGAGGTAAACGGCTGGCTTGCCGTCATAACGATAGCCCCGTTCGGCTTAATCAATCGCCTCAACTGCTCCCACATCGGCTCAAGCGGAATGATGGAGTCCCATTTGCAGGCTGTTGTTCCGTAAGGCGGGTCAGCCAATACCATGTCAACGCTTCCATCCAGTATCTCTTTCATCCGCTCTAGGCAATCGCCTTGCATAAGGTTCATTACTCGCCCTTTCTATTCTTCATCAATAATACGAATCTGGTG
>CAZFJT010000466.1:0-3438 GCA_964519135.1 uncultured Syntrophales bacterium
TGCCTGAGGAGGCCGCCTATGGCATGGCTGCGCTCTTTGGTCAGCACGGTCATTTATTATAAAGTTCCCTCACGTCTTGATTCCGATCACAGACAGGTGTGGGCCTGTATTTACCTTATCGCGCCTGTGTGAGAAAAAGAGATCTTCCCTGCAGGATGTGCAAAGGTTTGTGTCATGTATGTTTTCCCTTTGCAGCCCTGATTCCAAAAGATCCGTTGTCACTGCCGCGGCTAAGTCAAGCCTGTGGCTCTCATGTTCCGGCATATTTCCCTGTAAGCCGGTTTGTGCGCCTGATAAGGCCTTCCAAACAGACAAAGGTTTAATGAAATCCAAATAATTGCTGAAACTTCTTTTCATCGGTTCAATTACTTTATCATCTATTTCATAACAACAGGGTCTTATACATGGCCCCAAAACAGCAGTAACATCCTTTGGCGCCACATGGAACTCCCTTTCCATAACAGCCACGGTTTTGGAGCAAATCCTTAGGGCCGCGCCTCCCCAACCCGCGTGAACCGCAGCGACAACATCCTTATCCCGATCATAAAGAAGAACAGGCAAGCAATCCGCGGTTTTTATGGAAAGGAACAAACCTGGAACGGCTGTGATCATGGAATCAGCTTCAAGCCTCTTGTTTGGAACAGAGTCGATAATAACAATATCGTCTTTGTGGACCTGTGAGAGCTCCACCAGACCTATGGCGGGAAAACAAACGGACTGACTGAATATTTCGAGATTTGTGCTCACATTTTCCGGACTGTCTCCTTGGGAAATGGAAAGATTTAAAGAATCCAGTGGGCTGGGGGACACTCCGCCTCTTCTTGTGGAAAAGGCCAGTATGTAATCATTTCCATATGGATCTTTGAACTCCACCGCGTGATGCTTCAGAGTCAACATTGGTGTTGATATGTCAGGCATATTGCCGCGGCTCCGGACTTCTGTGGCGCTGGAAAACCGTTAATGATTGTTCCCTGTCATCTGCTTTTTTTTCTCTGGCCCTATTTTTCGCGATCCTTCAGGTTAAAAAATTCCATCCACTCTTCCACGTCCACTGGGTTAAGTTCCCTTTTCCTGTCTGTTTCAATCTTTTGATCTTTTGCCTCTGCAAGCATTTTACGAAACGCGCCTGAAGAAATCACCTTTGTTCCAAATCTTTGGCAATACGACCCCAAGGGCTTGTCTGAAGTGACCACTACAGTATCCCTTTTATAGGAAGAACGTTTGACCATGTTTTTTATTCTGGTGTCCGCATCGGAGCCCGGCCTTGCGTACAAGATCTTCACACTCTTGTATGTCCCTCCTTCAGGATAGTCCGCGTCTGAGGGGCCATCAAACACCACTGTCACTTTTGCTCTATGGACCGCGATAAAATCCGCTAGGTCGTGAATCAACACCCTCCTCGCGCGGCCCATGTCATCTCGCCATCCCTTTCTCTGGGCCATCACATTTGCGCCGTCTATCAGGTACGGCATTTAACGAAAACTCCAATTGGCTATTTTCTGAAGGCCTTAGTCTTTTACAAAACCAAGGTATATTAGGACTAGAGCCCATAGCGCGCACGCGCCCAGGAAGTACACCAGACCTCCCAGATCCGCAGAGCTGCCTGGATATAGGTGTTTGTAAATAAGAGCAAATCCCATTAATGCGCCTATAGCCAAATAAAATGCTTTCCAGCCTTTGTATAGCGCATATATGAATATCACCACACAAAGACCTATAAAATAGTGGTTAAAAAGCAGCTCAGCCGGAGATTTCACTCCAAGCCATTCATTGATGCTATCAAAAAACTTAGCCAAGGTTTGCATTAGTTAAGACCTTTCTCAATGGATGTATATTGCACAATTTTAGGCGAAGACAACCATATTTGCAAAATTAAAAACACAGAGACCGGTTTTTGGACTGGACCGCGTACCATGAGGATTAACGTATTTAAGAGTCCCGCAATTCACTAAAGATCAATATTAGGACGCACACTCCACGTATGTATTCACTTACGCGCCGCCTTGCGCCTGTAGGCGGGTGATCCGATTCGCAGTGTTTTATTCGCAGGCTCAGTAAACTTCGCTCATCGGACACCCGCCTACCAACCGCGGTTCAGACTGCTTCCCCTGCAAGAGTTAATGTTTACCACTCCATATCAATATTTCGCCAAGGCGGCTAATAAGGCTAGTATGGCCATGGTAAAAGCCCTAATTTTGCAGATAATAATCCAGGGCCATTCTATAAAGTAATTGTTTGATTTATTGAGATTTGTGTTATAATTTGCCTTTTATGGATCTGGAGCTGAAAATACTTGGTAGGAAAATGGGAAAATCTACAATAATATCATGCATTATAATTTTATGTTTCTGTTTTTTAACGCCCCCCGCGCATGGTTCAGACCCATTGAAGATGTATCGGGAAGCTGATTTTGCTATGAAAATAAAAAATTGGGACAGAGCCATTGCCCTGCTGACTAAAATAATAAAGGTCAAGCCAGATATGCACATGGCCTATCATAATCGAGCAGTGGCTTATTCCAAGCAGGGAATGTACGATCAAGCCTTAAACGATCTTAAAAAAGCGGTTGAGCTAAATCCAAAATCACCTGATTCATATGCGTTGATGGGTCTGCTTTTTGATATCAAGAAGCAATACAAATCCGCAGTGGTCGCGTTCCAAAAGGCAATGAAACTTGAGAAACGTAAAAAGGTTCAAAAGACTATAGCCGCATGGATAAAGGACGCAAAGAAGAGCGCACAGGCAAATTGACGAGGGACCCCCTAGTGGATAATGAATCAAATCAACTTGGCCCAGCCGCGCAGGAATCTATAATGAAAGCTTTGGTGTTTATCAGCTAAAAGGCGCTGATCAGGCGAAATATTGTTGCTTGTTTTTGGACGAAGCGGGTGATAACATCGTAAAACTCGCGAAAATAGACCGGTGAACTTCCGGCATACACGAGATAAAAGGAGGTCTTTACTAATGCCTACGTTTGAAATCGAAGGTAGATCCTTTGAAGTTGACGAGGACGGATTCCTTCAAGATCCCGATCTTTGGGATGAGGAGGTCGCGCGCCTCTTTGCAAAGACTGAGGGTATTGATGAAATGACGGACGAGCATTGGAAGGTAGTAAATTATCTTAGAAATTATTACCTGGAATTCAACATTGCCCCTATGATTCGCAAGGTGTGCAAAGATACGGGTTTCAAGCTCAAGAAAATATACGAGCTGTTCCCCTCCGGACCAGCAAAGGGCGCTTGCAAAGTGGCTGGTCTTCCCAAGCCCACAGGATGCGTCTAAGTTTCATACCTAAAATTTCAGGAGTCCATTGGAAGGCCGGGGAGATCTTCGCTCCGCGGCCAATGCTCCTGGACCCCCCGCATAGATAAGGCCCTGTTTTAACGCGCCTGATTCATCTGTTCTTTTCTTTTGGCTTCATTTTGAAATATACTGGAT
>CAZFJT010000467.1:0-3437 GCA_964519135.1 uncultured Syntrophales bacterium
GAGCAAGGCTCATCCACAACAGCCGTCGGGTGGGCAAAATAAGCTTTTCCCCGCTGACTAACTCCCATTGAAATGGTCTCGCTTCTTTGGTTTACTTTTTTCATAGAGTTAAAGCATTTTTCCAGGACATCCAGGGTGGCGAGTCCTTCTTTTCCGTCAGATTTGGGGGGTTGTCTAGTTTCAATGCATTTCAGAAAATGAGCGCACTCTTGTGTGAGTGGTTCAAGTTCATCAAGCTCTATGACGTGAATTCCTCCTTTTACCGGCGCCGGCCTGCGTCTTAACCATTCAAAGGAAGAGTCGAAAATCCGCAATTTTTCCGTACTCCGGGAGTCCTCAAAAACAGCGGTCCGTTTTTCGCCGGTCACAACAAGTCGGTGTTCCTTGAATGCGTGCATCCATGACACATAAATATGGGCTGACACTTTTTCGCTGAAGTCCAGAATACTAACTGTTACATCTTCAATCCCCTCCTGGAGATAGCTCGCCCCAAAGGCGCGAACAGTTTGCGGGGGCTCCCCGATAAGGTGCAGAATCATGGAGATGTCGTGCGGGGCAAAGCTCCATAATATATTCTCCTCAGAGCGAACCTTTCCCATACTTAAACGATTCGATTGCACATAGAGTATTTTCCCAAGTGAGCCGTCGTCAACAAGGCGTTTCAACTCCTGAACCGCCGGGTGATATAAAAGAATGTGGCCAACCATTAATATCGCCTTTTTTTGTTCAGCCAAATCCACCACTGGTTTCGCTTCTTCTACGGACAGGGCCAATGGTTTCTCTACCAGCACATCTTTGCCCGCCTCGATAGCTTTTATGGCCATACTTGCATGATCGACTGCGGGAGTCGCCAAAACAACCGCATCTATAGAAGAATCTTTTAGTATATCTTCGTATGATTCCGTTAATTTTACGCCTTTATAGTTGGCCAATAGGTCGGAGAGAATTTCCTTCTTGGTATCGCAGACACATTTAAGAGCATCGAGCTGATAAAAGTTGCGAATATGATTTCTACCCCAGTATCCAGCGCCTATGACCGCAACCTTAGGAAACTTACTGCTTTGTTTTTGAGTTGATGAACTTGTCAACTGGTGATCTCCTTGTTGTTTAGACATTTAATCGTGGAGGACCGCCGGTTGCCCGAAGGCCGTACCTCGGTTAATATATCTGAAGCGAGAGTTAAACGAATAAATGATCTGTTTACGCAAAACCGGCGTTCTGAATGCATCCATCAATGCCGTCAACAAAATCCGTGGTAAAGTGAGCTTCACGATCAAACATTCCTTATAATAAACTAAGGGCCCTTATCGTCTCTATGGGGGATCAAGCCAAGCCACAAATGGAAGAACAGGCTAACCTGCGGATGATACAATCCGTCATATATCATAAAGTGAATAATTCCGGCAGAGATACTCAGGAAGAGAGCCATGGGCGGTATTGCCGACGTAGGGCCCCTTGCGCTGCGGATTTCCGTAATAAGCCGTAAAAGCAGAACAATCAAAACCCCGCAGTAAATAGTTACGAATGGGAATCCCAGATCAGCCATAAATGTCAGGAATATATTTTCTGAAGTTACTACCCTCTTAACGGATTCCTCTACTTTCTCTTTTGTAACAAAAGGATACCTTATTTGATAATCTTCCAGGTATTGATCCCTTGGGGCCCTTGGACCGACACCGAATATGGGGTTCTTAAGAGCAATGTGAATGGAAAAAGGATAACTCTCAGCTCTCCAATAAGCGGATTCAGCTTGAATGGAAAGCTTCCAGCCGGGCAATTGATTGATAAATATAGTGGTCGCCACGGTCATGAACACTACAATGCTTATCAAAAACAAAGGCCGGATGAGTTTCATGATTCCGGCAATAGCTAACAGGGCTACAGGGATCAAAAAGGCCGAGCGGAGGTCGGTGAAGTAAAAGATCCCATAACTGGCCAACAGGAGCGCCCACCCAAAGACCTTTTTTTTATATGCGCCTGATAATATGAGGGAAAGCGGCGCCAACCACATGAGCAGTATCCTACCGGCTAGAGGGTGGGGATTTACGTCCGCGTACTTGAATACTGAACCGGCAAAAAGTTCACTTGCATAACTAACGATAAGCAATGCAGCGAGAATTACGCCAAGGATGTCACGAAAACGCTCTTTTTCCTTTTCAGACACGATCATGGATCGCGCAAGCCAGAAACCGCAAACACAAGGGGCGCTTATGGTATAGCCCCTGATGGTAGCGGCAAAGGGTGTCTCACTCAAAAGCCCACTGATTATAGGCCATACCCCTAATAGAATCGATATTATAAGCTCATTTACGCCGCAAATCCTCGTTTTTCCCTTATTTGACAACAGAGCTAATACCAGGGCAATTGAGAATATGACGGCAGAGGCAAATTTTGGCCTCAAACCAAGTATCATATTTCCCGACGGCAGGAGAAACGCTGCGTGAAAACAAGCAAAGACAAGCCCTAGCCAAGCCGCTTGCCTCACGTAATTCTCTTCGGAAAACTTTTTCATGGCCCTGTTCTTAACCTATACCACATAATCGAATAATCCGTATAGATATATAGCCGAGTTCAAGCATGATCCATGGATAACAGTCAACAATATTTGGCAATAATTACTAGCGGATCATGGTTTCTAACAAAATACGATAGGCTGTCCGGAAAGCAGCGAGGGATCATGATAGTGCCCGGCCGCTGTTATCCGTTCAGGCGCTTCGTTTCAGATAAACTTATTCCGAGCCTGGGTATCGGCTGAATTTGAATGAGTAGACGCACTTTGTCCATCAAACTTACTAATTTGTGAAACGAGACTTCCAGGTTTTCTCCGAGTGATTTCAATAGGGAAAAACAATGACAATGATCTCGTATTCCCAATCGAGACATTCAGTATCAGATTAGATTACTATTGTCCAGTTTGGAAGTATTCTCAAAGCTCTATCGGATATGCTGGCCCAGGGATATTGTAACATCTCATTGTCGTCTTCTAGAGGTTGGAAGGTAAGGATTTTGATGTGGCTCTGGTTTACTTTGAACTGAAGGACATTGACGGTCTGGAAACTCTGAATATCCACAAAAAGATTAAAGCTGAACCAGAAGCTTTTTAGACCCACCGCGGTAAGAACAATACTAACGTTTGGCAAAGATTTTGGTATTTCATTTCGAATGTAAATACTGAGAAAAATAGTCAGATATGAAACCAAATAGGACAAGATTGGGGCCTGGCGGTGGGCGCCACATGGGCTATTCAAAAAGAAAAGCAAGCAATATCAGGTTCCTGCATGGTTGTTACCGGTTAGTTACCGCTCTGAATTTTTTGGTAATAGATTAAGGCTTAGGTTATCAGCGTAACCCCAAGTATTTATTATGGCACGCCCGGCAGGACTCGAACCTGCGACCTACGGATTCGAAGTCCGGCGCTCTATCCAACTGAGCTACGG
>CAZFJT010000468.1:0-486 GCA_964519135.1 uncultured Syntrophales bacterium
TTGATACTTGCCCGGTTATTATTCTGATTACTCTATGGCAGTCGGCGGGACCCCCCTTGTAAGAATAAACAAGATCGGTCAGCCTCACAAAGCCATGATTTTGGCCAAGGTGGAAGGCAGGAATCCAGCCTTTTCAGTAAAGGACAGAATAGCGGTTTCCATGGTGCAGGATGCGGAGGATCAAGGGCTGATCGGTCCTGGTTCTGAAATTGTGGAGCCCACAAGCGGCAATACTGGTATAGGGCTTGCCTATGTGTGCGCCTTAAAGGGATATGGACTCATACTTACCATGCCGGACACCATGAGTATTGAGAGAAGGAAAGTTTTAAAGATCCTTGGGGCAAACATAATTTTAACCGAAGGCGCCAAGGGGATGAAAGGGGCGGTGGCAAAGGCGGAGGAATTGATATCAGCCGCTCCGGACAAGCGATTCATGCCGCAGCAGTTCAGGAACCCGGCCAACGTCGAAATCCACCGCAAGACGAC
>CAZFJT010000468.1:496-3435 GCA_964519135.1 uncultured Syntrophales bacterium
AGGCAACAGATGGCGATGTGGATGTGTTTGTGTCAGGGGTTGGCACCGGCGGAACTTTGACGGGAGTTTCCAGGTACTTTAAAAATCGCAAAGGCAAAAACATTATGACAGTAGCTGTTGAACCCGCGGAGAGTCCGGTGATCACTCAGACCCTCAATGGGGAGGGAATCGCTCCTGGTCCACATAAGATACAGGGTATTGGAGCGGGTTTCTTACCAGAAAACCTCGATATGGAGCTAATAGATCATGTTGAAAAGGTCACCAGTGATGAAGCCATTGAACATGCGCGACTTTTGGCGTCCAAGGAGGGCATCCTAGCGGGAATATCATCAGGCGCGGCTATTGCGGCTTGCGTGAGATTAGCGTCCAAAGAAGACCTTGAAGGCAAGACAATCGTCACGGTCTTACCAAGCGCGGGCGAAAGATACTTGAGCACGGCCCTTTTTGAAGGAATCGAGTGATTGTTGTTCGCTCGGGTGAGCCACAAAAAAACGGTGAAAAGTTCAAAATTAGTAGTCCGGTATATTTTCTGAGAGATTCAAGTGCGCTATTGAGGTTATCGTATCACTGGGACTTGATTTGATGGTCACCCAAGACCGATGAATTTTTTTCACACGTATTAAATATTTCATTGAAATTGGAGGATATAATGGGCAATAGCGAAGATTGTATTTTTTGCAAGATAGTGGCTGGAGATATCCCCAGTATGAAGTTGTATGAGGATGATCAGGTAATAGCGTTCATGGATATAATGCCTGTGAGCCGCGGCCATCTATTGGTGGTTCCAAAGGTTCATGTTGAGAATGTTTTTGAGGTGGACCCCGCTTTGTACGGACATGTGGCCTCAGTAATGAGCAAAATGGCCAAGGCTATAAAGGCCGCCCTAAATCCGGACGGGATAAATATTATGCAGTTGAACGGCAAGGCGGCAAACCAGGTTGTGCCTCATATCCACATGCACTTGATGCCCAGATGGGAAGGGGATGGGCTAACAGTGAGTCAATGGGAACCTGTTATGGGTGATCAAGAGGCTATAAACGCAACTTGTGAACAGATAAAAGAACAGCTTTGATGTTTCAGCGTTACCAAAAGAAGCATAGGTGGCAAATTTATAACGCTGGTGATTTGAGCGGCCAAAACTAATTGTGTTCAAGGTCGTCGCCCATGGGTGGGCGGACCATAAACCGAGGTATAGACTTGCCGAATGTGGTTAGAAGGCTTGGAAAGAACCATAAACCGGGCCTGAAGCAAAAAAAGAGTCGAGAGTTTATCAACTATTTTGGCAAAGACCGACCTTTACAACTCTGGTTGAGGGAGAAGCGAACCAGGTTCACTGAAGCTGTTTTCCCAAGGTTTGTACGGTTGGGACTGGTGCCTGATACTGTATCGTACATTGGGATAACTTTCCTGGTGGGAGTGATAATCTATTTTGTGCGTGAACCTCTAATAGCCGCCGCCTTTCTCGCGGGTCACGTGATTTGCGACGGCCTGGACGGCTCATTTGCCAGGAATTCCGGTAAAGCCAGTCAATCAGGGGCCTTCACTGATCTGGTTTGCGATCAAACCGGCATGGTGGTCGTGTCCATCATGGCCATATTCCATGGCTTTGTGTCAGCGGTTCTAGGGTCTGTTTATATCACTTTATATCTCATAGTGGTGGTTTTTGGGGTTCTGATTAATCTATTGGACCTTGGGGTGAGGATCACCATAACCAGCAAATATTTTTTATATATTGTCTATTTGGTATGGGCCATCTGGGATAGGAATTTCATACCTGAGTTAATGGGGTTCTTTTCCGTAATAATGAGCGTTGAGGTTATCATAGGCTATGTGAGGCTAAAGAGGGGAATAAGGTTCAAATACGATACAAAGGCGAGATTCTCAGAGGGGGATCCCTATTCAGGCACTCTGAATTACGCGCTCAACGTTATGGCGCCAGTGGTCGCGCTCTTGGTGATTATAGTTTCAGCCAACTCGGTTCTGATAAGATCGATATTTGATAAGCCCTCAAAACAGATCATGTGGGCAAAATCCGGTAAATTGGACGCTGGAGAAATAAAGGGCTACCTGCTGGGGTTCGGAGCCTATGAAGGTAAATATCTGGTCATGGTGAGTTTAGCCGATAACAACGTGGTTTTGAAAAAGATAGATTCAAAAACCCTTAAAACAGATGGCGAATTTATGCTCCCAAGGTACTTTTCTCCAACTATTGACGCTTTTCCCATAGACAACCAGACGCTCCTTATTGCGGACAGTTTTTCTAATATGCTTTTTGGATTGGATTTAAAAGCCTCATTCGAGTCCGGAAAAACAGTGACGGTAATGAGCATTCCCCTTGGGCATTTGAAACTCACAGGCCTTTCCATGGGAACGTTCAATGGTGAAAAGGTCTGGCTTGTGGCCAATTATCTTTACACAAGAAAAACATATATAATCGACCCTGAGGTTGCTGAACAAAAGGGGTCGATTCTTGGGGGACGACTCGCGGCGTATATTAACGCGGCGTTTCCAGCGGGTTTATGCGCTGTGGGAGATTATGTGATCGAGCAAAACAGGTCGCCATTTAACGAATTAATCTATGTGGCCAATCTTAAGGCCTTGACAGATGGCAAGGATATCTTTGAGGCCATGAACTCGTCATTCTTTCCTCCGGTTCCAGGCGCGCTGGGCCCGGTGGTTTTAGACAACAATCTGGTGATGCTCTCAACCTCTGGCGAATTCTTTTCAGTTCCCATTGACAATGTGCTTAAATAACTGGTTTATGTGAAAGCCGGTTAAGAGAAACGGAGTATGGAGATATCTTTATTAGCCGTTTCGCGTTTATAATTCCTGAAAAATTTTTTTTGCTTTATTTATTGGCACTCACGCTTTTTGAATCAGAAATATTTTTGGCATTGTGAAGACTTATGGGTTCTGGCATAGTTAAACTATGCGGAGAA
>CAZFJT010000469.1:0-3053 GCA_964519135.1 uncultured Syntrophales bacterium
CATATAGAAGGTCCCTGTCAAGAAACTGCTCCTTTGTGGCTTCCGCTCCCCCCACTATATAGCCCCAATTCCGCATTGGTCTGTTGCTCAACTTGAACCTGAACATCTTCTTGTCATAGGGAATGCCTTTGTAAGGAATCTTCGTCACCATACTCCTGTATTGGATCGGCACTCCTGTGCTAGGCTTATAGCTTTGATTCATGATGTTAAAGGAAAATCTGTCATGGTACAAATTCAGCTTAGAGCCTGGATCTAAGGGCGCGTTTTCTGGCTTCCCAGTATTCTCTTCTATACGAACAGTGGGATTCTGATTCCACAAAAAAGGCCACATCGCAGGGTTGGAATAGTACAGGCCGGCTACTCCATAGAGTGTATCTCCCCTCTGAACCGTATATTGGGCTTCTGGCCTTGGGAAAAGCTCGAAGGCGCCGGCATGATCCTGTATCGAGTGAGCGGCGGTAACAATCAGAGCCGACATCAGGACGAACCGCCATTTTGTATCCATCAAACTTCTCCTTGGTTGACTTAATTACAAATTAGATTAGAATATTAATCTAACTAGCTATTATTATCTATAATTTTTTTTGGAATTTGTCAAGAGTTTTAACTAGCTGAATAAGACTCTAATTTACAGAAGTCAATTCACAATTAATGTATCATAACATTAGTTAATAATTCTATCTATTTTGAATATCGGGAGGTAATGGATTAAGCTCAGCGGGCTGATCCTGGTCAGGCGATTCCTTTAGGAAGATCTTTTCAAGATCAGAGTAAGTTGAGGCAAGAATTAAACCTGAGTTTTTGAGTTCAATCAAATGAGCGCGTTTGGCTGTTGCGTCTGATTGGAGGAAATCTTCATCATTCACAAGTAGCCTCCAAACCGGTAGTTTTTCAAGTTCCTTACGAGTCAACGCGGTAATCAAACCTTCGTTTTGAAGCGCCTTCAATCTCTTAAGTCTATCCAGCGGCTTTGAACTAATATATGACTGATCCATAGCAAGAACTTCAGAGCATAATATGGCTTCTGTGGGCGCTCTGTAATGCCATCCAACCAGACCTTTTTCCTTAATTCTTTTCAGTGTATTAAGGGCCTCCCAAGGCGTGGGCGCCTTCTTTGATTCCGCGCCCAAAATGACGGCGCCGGCGTAAATTCGAGCATAAGCCAGGGCCACAGACCAATCGACTAAATTATCTTTTGAGAGTTCCGCCAATAGTTGCAACTTCTTTTTGGGACTTGAGTTTAAATATTCTCTATTTTTGACCAGATATTCCGCCAGTAGGGTCCTGTTCAGAAAATCTCTTGGAAGCCTTAATTTGGAAAGTTGTTCATCCTCGGCAATTTGAGCCCACTTCTTTAACCTTTCCAGAGGATCGTTTGGGATCCTAAGATACTGGTCGGCCCAGTCCAGAGCCACATAAGACATATCGGATTGGTTGAGCGTCTGGCCGCGTGTCAGTTCCACCAGAAGTTTCAGTTTCTCATGAGCAGTTTTCCCTTCAAAGACCGGACTTTCAATCACATCCGCAATAATATCTAATCCATAGACCCCGTAGCAAGCTGCAGTGTACGTAAAAAAAACACAGGCGCCGGCGCATATTATTACCAGCAGGCGCAAAATATTGGGGGATAATCGAATAGGCTTATTCTCCCGGGCCATAACGCCTCATGATCAGGTGGCGACGCCTGACAGTACCTTATTAGTGACATCAGAGTTTTCCCCTGTAAACCTCCCCAATACATGAAACCATATGAAGTGGCCATAAGAGAAAACAAGCGCGGACAATAAACCTGCGACCACAAATCCGAACAGGGGGATATCCGTAAGAAAAACATTGGCAATGGTCATCAGCATGCACGCAAAACCCACCGCGACACTGAATAGGGCCAGCATTGTATAAGCCTTTCCACCATTCTTTATCACGCCAAATATCTTGCCTGGATTTAGGGCTATTCCCAAACCACCGCTGGCCCCATATAGAGCCAAAGCCGCAGGCGCTATAAACATGCTCCCTAAAAATACTACTATGGTCAAGAGTAAGAATAGGTGACCAAGCATTGCCATGTAATTGAGATAGAAAGCTATTGTCAACACAAGAAGAGCAGTCATGGGAAATAGGCAAAATATGGCCAATATCAGAAATACGTTCGCTCCATTAGTGAATATGTCCTTCATTGCTGAAAAGTCCCACTTTGGAGGGCCCTGATTTCCTCCTGAACTGGCCTCCATTAGAGCGGTAAGGTAACCGTATAGAATTATCCAGCCAATTACGCAAACCGGCAATCCCATTAAAAAAGAGAATGAAAGCAATGTCATCAATACAAAAGCTATGGCCGTAAATATTCCAAAGGCCTGAGCCCCTCCATCCTTTATAGGAAAAGGAAATATTGAACCAATGTCTTCGTGGAATTCAGGACCTGAAGGCCCTGCGCTGTCTTGTCCCATCAAAGTGTCAGGCATCTGTATGTCCCCAAGGGAAGACCCCCTGGAGGCAGCTTGATTCGCTGCGAACAGGTCCCTGAACGCGGCTACCTGCATAGCCTTAATCCATGGCCTTTCACCCATTCTTAACGAAGTGTCCGGCTCGATGTCTCCGGATTTAATCATACTGACCACTTCAGCGTCTGAAAATGGTCCTAATACCTCCTCATCAGCAAGGACCATCCATCTCTGTACAGCGCCGGCCATGCCGGGCGTCTGCGACGGCGCAGTAGAGGGCTTTGAGGGTGGAGGGGGCGGTGGAGGTTCTGGAGGAGGAGGGGGTTCATGATCATCAGGGCCATCGTCAAAAGAGGAACCCGGAGATATGGCGCCACTGTACATCGGAGGGGGAGTTGGGGACTCATAGGACTGACCGGTTCCTCCATAATCCGGTTCATCAGGTAGTTGGGAAGTCTCAAACTCAGGCATATCGTCCCCGAAATCCATGTCTGGGATGTCCGGCTCAGAGGGCGCTGTAGGAGGCGGAGGAGGCGGATCAGCTTTGGCCTTTATTTTTAAGACCTTTTCGCACTTCTTGCATTTAAAACTCACCGGTTTGTCTGTAACCGGAAT
>CAZFJT010000469.1:3063-3433 GCA_964519135.1 uncultured Syntrophales bacterium
TTTGTAAGAGGATCCACAACCTGAACATTTGACCTTTGTTTCTTTCTTTTCCATTTTCTTGTATCGTTTTCTTTAATATTTGAATTCGTCTGGAAACTTGATGGATAATAACCTAGTTCCTGAGTTCATAATGCGTTGATAGTTTGTATAATCTTAGAATAAAACCTGGACTATGAAAAGTTCTTTGTCGTTAAACAACACAATATGAGTTCGGTAATTCTAATTATTATAAACTATTGGTTTTGGATTTTATAGCCATGGACCTTTTGGCTGGTACCATGTATTTTCAATAATGACTCTGGCGCGTAATCACTCAGTTGTTGGCGGCAGGGACGAGAGAATCTGGGAATGGAAGTAGTGTGAGCCGAAC
>CAZFJT010000470.1:0-3431 GCA_964519135.1 uncultured Syntrophales bacterium
ACCTTTGAGTCTCCTATAATCTTTTTAGCGGTCCTCAAGGCCTTAATATCAATCCCTTCCAGTTTGGCTTCATGTATTTCATCCTTTGTAACCCGTAGGTCATCTTCAGTGGCTCGTATGCAAATCTCAGCGTTTTTGGCGCCATACCTGAGCGCTAGTCTCGCGCAATCAAAGGCAGTGAAACCAGCGCCGATAATCAATACCTTTTCACCCAACCTGGGGGCCTTACCTGAAGCCACGTCCATTACGAACTGAAGTCCTGGGAATACTCCATCCAAATCCTCTCCAGGAGCGGATAGTTTTACAGGGTTGTAACATCCCGCGGTTATAAGGGCCGCATCATATTCAGACAGGATCTCTTTAAGCTCCTTATCCACGCCTATTCTGAAATTGGTCCTTAAGTTCACCCCAAGTCTTATGATGCTGTCTATCTCCGCCTTGAGTATGTCTCTTGGTAGTCTAAAGGCCGGTATCCCGTACCTGAGCATTCCGCCGGGCTCTTCCATCGCTTCAACCAAGTCAACCTCAACCCCTACTGTGGATAAATCGTGCGCGGCTGCAAGGCCCGCTGGACCAGCGCCGATTATGCAGACCCGTTTTCCCTGGGGAGCGAATAGCTGCTCCCTGTATACATGTCCGGCCTCTTTAAAATCCGAGGCCGCTCTTTTAATGTGGCATATGTTCACCGGTTGCCCCAGTTCCGGCTCTCCGTGCCTGCATTTGTCCTCGCACGGTCTGGAGCATATTCTGCCCAGAACTCCGGGAAGCACGTTCACAATCCTATTCAACTCATAGGATCTGTCATAACGGCCTTCATAAAGTGTTCTTATATAGGCCGGGATATTGGTGAACGCAGGGCAGGCCGCCTGGCAGGGCACGTTTATGTTCATATAGTGGAAGTCAGCCGGATCATTTGAGTATCTTATATGACGCTCAACAATTTTCTCTCCCGCGCCGTCCTTCACCTGATAGTGGCTTTTTTCACTAACGCTTGCCAACTTTTAACCTCCAGGATCGTCTTTGGATAAACGCGCCTCTGGTTCAGAGGAATCAAATATACAATATTTTATCGCCCTGAAGGGCATGATTCCAGGGCGGTCGACTCAAATCACTATAAGGTTTTTCTAACTACAATATCCCTCTGAACTATTCGATAACAATAATCACGGACAAACAGGCAGTAAAGATTTCCTTTTTCCGTACGCCTTGAAAGGGGGCGACAGCGTGGCGGTTTGCTCTCTGAGTTATCACTACCAGTCAATAGAGCGTGAAATGAATCGGTAAAAACTCTATGCAAGTAATTTAAATTACACAGGATATATGGTCAGGCATAATATTTTTTACGCCATGTCAACCCATTCAGGAATTTTTTCTCCTGTTAAAAAGACTTCCACCTCCTCAGGTTTTTCAAGGTATTTTTCAATTTCTTTGGACGCGTTGATTCTTTCCTGATTCTTGTTCCATTGCTCCCATTTGTTCATGCTTACCCAATTGCTTAGGACCAGCACATTTTTTGGGTCTTCAGCGCTAACCAGGGTTTCACCGGAGATGTATCCTGATTCCATTATTGCCTTTGACCTGAGCTGATTTAAAAGATGGGCGGGATCTTTGCCCAGACCAGACTTGAATCGCCTTCTAATCAATACTTTAACAGCCATGACATGCTCCCTGATTCTGGTTTTTGCCTATGGGCCTGAGATGAAATCATCCATCCCGAGCAGGCGTTGATTAAGGAGATTGTCTAGTATTGCCCACTATTGCCTCCCTTTCTCCAAGCGGGATCTTGCCTCATTGAACTGGGCCCTGACCTTTGCTGCGGAAATGGCCATGACTATTGATTTGATCGCTTCAATCTCTTGATCATCCACTTGTTCCATGTCCGCCCCGCGGAGTAGAATCTCCATTCACGGATAGCAGCCCAAGGCCATTGAGACCGCAATCTTAACTAAAAATGCCGTTTTTGGGTCAAGAACAGTATTGGAATACGCGGAGTCGGCAAACAAATCAAAATTGTTTTCAATTTCATTACTCATATTAATTATCTCCAGTAATTTATTAAGCTCCTAATTCTAACAAGCTTTGATCAAAATCAGGTGAGCACAACTGGCATTTGCATTTACCATCAGTCATGTGTTCAGACAGGTCAAGCTCCAATGCTTTCAGATCCGGAAGTGTTCTGCGAATCTCCAGCTCTTCTATTAATCCTTCGTCTAGTTCAAAGCGCGTTGGCCTGTTTGAATCCTCTTCCAAATCTATTGGCTCATCTCCCATATACAGGCCGTATCCTAATTTTCCCAAAGGCAAGAACATAGGGAATTGATTAAAGGGTTTCTGATAACTGGAGGGTGTGAAGCCAAAGGGTATTAGATATTCCTGCGATATGCGCTCTTTGTTTCTGGAAAACCATATATCCGCCCAATGGGCGCCAACCTCGGCTGATACAGCCGCCAATCCCGCGCAATCAGGAAAAGAAATCTGAATATACCACTCTATTTCACTTTCAGGAGGGTTCTGTTCACCTCTTAGATATGTTTCAAACGCATTTTGCTTGATATAATCTCGCACATAATTGGTTGGTTTCCAAAGTGAGGGCGCAATGTTGTTCAAGAAGTCAAGAAAATCGCCCTTGAGTTTATTGAGTTCTGGAGAGGGCAAATCGTAAAAGATATGGCCGGGTCCCATCTCCATCCTTTGGAGGCTTGGTCCGGGATTACGTCTGAGTATCCTATCAAATAGAGATTGTTTTTGTGATTCCTGCTTAAGAATTGATTCTTCTATTGCGCCCCAGATTAGGAAAGCTGTTCCGCCCATGAGCCTGATCCTTCATTCAATCGTTCAGGGCCCTGGAACGATCGCTGAAATTTGTTGGTAATCGGTTTGCTTGTTAATCAGGTTCAGTTTGCGCGCTTGGTTCTTTCTACCTCCGCTCTTTCATATTTCCAAATCCTCCAGATCAATGGCCACAGAGTCATCATCGGCAACAGGCCTGTTCCCCAGCTCCTCTTCTGTAACCAGACCAGCGTCTAGCAGTTTCTTTAACGCGCTAGCCAGGCCTGCGGAAGATAAACCGAATTTCCTTGTTAACTCAGAGTCTGTCATACCGGCTCTGATGTCTTGTATGAGCACCCTGGGATTGATGGTTCTTTTCTCAGTCATTTCCATTAGTCCTGAATTCCAACTTCTAAATTGATCCTGCTTCCGCTAATCTGCGCCAAGCGTTAAGAGTCGTATAAGATAATGAAGCTGCTCCTGGGATTCATTGGATATGTCGGTGATCCTGAACCCCGCGCAGTATCCTCCATTTTCATCTATGTGCGCCCATTGACACCTGGCTTCAAATACAAAAGGAGAAATCTGCTGAAATGCGTCGGCTCTTATGAGCAGATTCAATACGTCTCCCTCCTGACAATTTATACCTGAAACCTGTAGGC
>CAZFJT010000471.1:0-3416 GCA_964519135.1 uncultured Syntrophales bacterium
CGTTAACAGTGAATGGGGCCCTGATCTTATTCAGATAACTGATTAGCCAATGCTGGGCCAAACCGTATCCAATACGGAGACCGGCCAGTCCATACGCCTTGGAAAATGTGCGCAATACCAATATGGGATAATCCCTGTGTAGATATTCGATTCCATTAACACAACTGGAATCCCTCACATATTCCCTATAAGCTTCGTCCAGCACTATAGTGGGGCCATTCTCAGGCAGATCATCCAGAAAAGACTCGAAATCGGCTGAATTTATTATTGTACCAGTGGGATTGTTGGGAATAGTGAAGTAAATGATCCTTGTCTTTTCATTGATCGCCTTATAAATCGCGCTCAGGTCAAAAGAATATCCAGGCATGGGCGTTCGCACATTGGCGCCCCCATAGCTCTCAGCCAATATCCTGTACATGGAGAAGCTATGCTCACCTGTAATTACCTCAGAGCCTGGAGTGACCAGCAAATGCGATATAAGAGCTAAAATCTCGTCAGATCCATTTCCAAGTATAACTGAATCCTTGGTTATACCGAATTTCTCAGCAATTGCGGTCCTAAGGTCCAAGGGGGCGTCTTCAGGGTACACATGGATCTTATTTAGAAGGGATTTAATGGCCGCCACCGCTTTAGGGGACGGACCAAGAGGATTTTCGTTTGAGGCCATTTTGATGGCGTCTTTTATCCCAAATTCCCGAAGCAATTCACTCACCGGTTTTCCGGGCTTGTACTCGGGAATATGATCTATGTGCGCTGGAACTAACTCTTTAAACCATTCCGGAGGTTGGTATTTCATTGAATGATTTTCCATTGGCCATGGGTAATTATGATCAGGGCTCACATCTATAGCCCGACGCGCCGGTTGCAGTCAAATATGGTTGTGAATTAGAATTAGATTTCATTTGAACGAAGTTGCCCTTGACTTTCCAGTCTAGTTTATATATTGATTTTAGTTGCTATTATAAAGATTTAAAAACAATGTATAAAAATGTTTTCATATAAACTTCCTATAATATTAATATTACTGATATTACCTGTGACTCCAGGCCTTTCCACCGCAATGCAGTCCTCTCCACCACCTGATATGACCTTGAGTCTTTGCGGAAGATCACTGGATCCGCTTTCCGCGCCTTCAGATGATTGGGGGATACAGGAGATTCAATGGCCTGAGTATTACATTGACCCAGTATTGAATCATGGCCTGGATCTATTCCTTCCCAGCGGGATTCGTAAAAATCTCTCCATTACGGCCGGGTACGACAGGTGGAAGAGCTCCCCAACCATTAGCTTGGATTATTCAACAGTCCTTTGGCAAAAAACAAACGCAAAGCTCTACTTACTTCCACATATCTCTTATGAAGTCAATGATAGCCATTTTTCACTGGGGGGAGCATACAGGAGAATGGCCATGGACAATCTTTTTGTAAGTTTGAACGCATGGCATAATTGGAGGAGAATCGGAGAAATTAACCAGCAGACTTTGGGACAATTTGTAGCTGGAGTGGAAGTAGGCGCATTGCCTGGCCTACACTCTGACTTGACATTTTCCGCAAATATATATGCGCCCTCCAATACAGTGGAAACCTATGACATTGGAAGTTCCGCTATTGTTCAGAAGAGCTTGGCAAAAGGAGCGGACGCGACATTAAGTTTAAAATTACCAGCATTCAATAAACATTTTGATACAGAGTTGTCAGGTAGCGTCGCCACGTTCAAAGGCGTTGACACAGACACACTTGAATATAACGGTGGCGCGTCAATAAGCGCAAGGAACGGCTTGGCGCGGCTGAGAGCTGATTATACACATACGTCAAATAAGGGGGTGAGAGAAGACAATGTATCTGTGGGAGCTGAATTGACCATGGCATTTGATTGGCTGAAGCTTTCCAAAGGAAAGAATCCCTTTTCCGCGCCATATTCGGTTTGAGCTGAAAGGTACGACAGGGATCTTTCACAGGAACTGAATTGCAAAGCCTCAAAAAGGAATGTTACCCCAGTGGATGAATTTAAAAGACCCAAAGCCATGCAGGCTTCCATATTCGGAAATGAAGCGCGGTTTCAGGCTGGATTTCCGGATCTGCCAAATCAAGAATTTCTTCTCCAGACCTCTCAAAGCCCCTGGGTTACAAGAGGCGTCATATATTCTGATAGCCATGGTCTGTGCTCAGGTAAAATCAAGCTGGCCCCGGGAAGGTACTTGCTCAGGCTTATTCATCAAAAAACCGGCAGAGGATCATCTCCAATCGAGATTGTAATAGAATGATATTTCAGCGGGCTGATTTCAATTTGCGAAGTATCATCCATGAGTTACATATTCCTTCTATACTGGCCACCCGCTTTAAACAAGGTCTGAGATATCTGGCCAAGTGAGCAATATTTTACACACTCCATCAATTCCTCGAATATATTTTTTCCTGAAGTCGCGCACTGAAACAACCTTTCTAAAGCAGGGCCGCTTTTTTCAATGTTCCTTTCCTTAAACTGGGCAAGTCTAGTCAATTGAGACTGTTTCTCGGTTTCTGTGGCCCTGGACAACTCTATCGCGCATTTTTCAATATAGTCGGCTTCAGGATTCAAGAATGTATTCACACCTATTATTGGATAATCGCCGGTTGCCTTTCCAGTCTCGTAAAGCATGGACTCGTCTTGTATCTTGGTCCTCTGGTAACCGGTCTCCATTGCGCCCTATACTCCACCGCGCTGGGATATCCTATCAAATTCCAGGAGCACCGCCTCTTCAACCAGGTCGGTTAGCTCCTCCACTAGAAAGCTGCCTTGATTGATGTTATCGACCTTGGACAGTCCCCATTCTTTATTGATGATTAGTTGGATCGCCAACGCGCGCCTTACAGATTCTTCACTGGGGGTTGTTATCGCCTCATCGTAGGAGTTGGTGTGCAGGGAGTTGCAGTTGTCATAGATCGCAATAAGGGCTTGAAGGGTGGTCCTTATGTCATTGAACTGTATCTCTTGCGCGTGCAGAGACCTCCCACTTGTCTGTATGTGATATTTTAGCTTTTGAGATCGATCATTACCCTGGTATTTGTCCCTCATGGCTATAGCCCAAATTCGCCGCGCGACCCTGCCAATAACAGAGTATTCCGGCTCCAGACCATTTGAAAAGAAGAATGACAGGTTCGGCGCGAAATCATCTATATCCATCCCCCTGGAGAGGTAATACTCCACATAGGTGAACCCATTGGCCAATGTTAGAGCAAGCTGCGTTATGGGATTTGCCCCGGCCTCGGCAATGTGGTACCCGGAAATGGACACAGAGTAGAAGTTTCTCACATTGTGATCTATGAAATATTGTTGAACGTCTCCCATCATTTTCAGGGCAAAATCAGTGGAGAATATGCAAGTATTCTGCCCCTGGTCTTCCTTGAGTATGTCGGCCTGAACGGTTCCTCTCACCC
>CAZFJT010000472.1:0-951 GCA_964519135.1 uncultured Syntrophales bacterium
ATATTGATCTTGCCATAAAGATAATCAGATCAGCAAAGTCCAGGAAGCACGCGGAAGATGGATTAAGGGAAGCTTTTGAAATAGATGACGAGCAGATTGAAGCAATACTGGAAACAAAACTATACAGACTCGTTGCCATGGAAATTGCCAAGCTCATAGATGAACTCGCGGACAAAAAGAGGGAGGATGATTTAATAAGGAAAGACCTATCTTCTGAAGTAAGGCTATGGAAGATAGTTGACAAGGACCTAGGGGATGTTGACAAGAAATTCGGTGATAAGAGGCTTACAGCTATAGTCACTGAAGACGAGGCCTCAGCCGTTGAGTACGACCCCGAGGAATTCGTGGAACATGAGCAAGTTACCATTATACTCTCCAGGCAAGGGTGGATAAGACGCATCAAGAGCGATATAGACCAGATCTCCTCTCTGAAATTCAGGGAAGGAGACGAGCTCCTTGGTGTGACCAGGATAAGCACCGACAAGACCGTGGCCCTTTTTACCAATTTAGGGAAAATCTATGTGATCAAAGGACTGGATGTGCCTGCGTCCACTGGATTCGGTGAACATCTGGGCAACCTGTTCAGCCTGGTTGACGGTGAATTCGTAGTTGGCGTGATAGCCCCTGAACCAGTTCGCGAAAGGCGTGACCAAAGAGATAAACCAGAGACGGAACACCAATCGGATAATAACCAGCAAAGCCTTTTTGATATTCGCGAAGACGAGGGGGACCATATTGGAAATCAAGGGGATGAGTTCTGTGAAAGGTCGATAATTGTCACCAGAATGGGACAAGGGTTCAGATTCGAACATTCGCTGTTGACAGAGCCCACAAAGAGGATAGGAAGAAAATTTTGCAATCTCAAGGGAAATGATAGGGTCTTGGGTGTGATCCAGGAAAGGGATTTGATAGTAATTGAGTAAATCAAAAATGCAATCGCGCTCCCTGGCG
>CAZFJT010000472.1:961-3416 GCA_964519135.1 uncultured Syntrophales bacterium
ATATTGGCTTATCCGACCGATCAAATATCAATACTCTCAGGTCCGGCCCAGGGAGTGAGATTAATTAAACTTGCAAATGACGCCAGGGTGACATATTTCAACTCCATTGAAGCCGATGGAGAAATAGAGCTGATCCCTAAAAGGGGAAAATCAAAGATCATAAAGGCAATCGACCTGCCCATCGCCAATAGAGGGACCCAGGGCAAAGTTGTAATCAAGGCTCTAAAGGACATGAAAGTCAAAGAAAGTGAGTACAGTAAGACCGAATGAGCGCCAATTACACGGTTAATGATATTCAGGTCCTCAAAGGACTGGAGGCCATAAGAAAGCGTCCGGGCATGTATATAGGCGGGACCGGCCCGGATGGTTTGCATCAACTGGTATGGGAGATACTAGATAATGCTGTTGATGAGGCCCTTAACGGATATTGCGACAATATAATTCTCAAAATGGGAGAGGATGGTTCGATTCTTGTCTCTGACTCAGGCCGCGGCATTCCCACAGAAAAGCATCCTGTTACAGGAAAAAATACGGTTGAGACAATATTCTGCAATCTACACGCTGGTGGAAAATTCGATGAGTACGCCTACAAGGTGGCTGGAGGGCTCCACGGAGTGGGCGCGTCCGTTGTAAACGCACTGAGCGAATATCTTGAGGTTGAGGTCAAGAGAAATTCCGCTACGTATATCCAGAGGTTCTCCAAAAGCAATCCTACGACAAAATTAAAGAAAACCGCGACAGCCACAGGGACGGGAACAACCGTTAAATTCCTTCCTGACGCTGAAATATTCGAGTCCCTGAATTTCTCGGCTGATCTCATAAGGGAGAGACTAAAGACAAAGGCCTACTTGATAGCCGGCCTAAAAATCAAATTTATAGACGAGGAAACCGAAACAGAAGAGGTTTTTCATTATCCTGGAGGGATCTCTGACTACCTTGACCACCTGGCCGATGGTATGTCGCCTTTGGATATACAGCCCTTTCAGTTTGGTTATGACAATGGAATCAGACTGAATCTGGTAATGACATGGACTGAGGATACAAAGGGAAAGATCATGTCATTTGTGAATTCCATACCAACACCTTCTGGCGGAACCCATGAAACAGCGTTTAGAAACGGAGTGACCAAGGCTCTCAGGGATTATTTGGAAAGAAAAGACGGTCTGCCCAAAGGAGTGAAGGGAATAACCACAGAAGACACCAGGGAAGGCATGGTTGCAGTGCTTTCTCTGTATTTACAGGGAAATCTCGAATTCCAGGGACAGACAAAGGACCGGCTCAACAGCCCCAGCGCCCAGCAGATAGAGCCATTGATCAAGACAGCCCTGGAGAACTGGCTTCACCAAAACCCTTCTCAAGCGGCCGCGGTAACAGGAAGGATCATCTTGGCCGCGCAGGCCAGGACCGCTTCAAGGGCTGCAAGGGATGAAGTGACCAGAAAGGCGGCCACCAGACGGTTGACACTACCTGGGAAACTCGCTGATTGTTCCTCCACTTCAAGGGATAATACAGAGCTGTTCATAGTTGAGGGCGAGAGCGCGGGTGGTTCGTCAAAACAGGCTCGGGACAGGAAATTCCAGGCAATTCTCCCATTGAGGGGCAAGATATTAAATGTTGAGCAAGCTTCAATGGACAAATTAAAGGCAAACAAGGAGATTCAAAGTCTTATACAAAGCATAGGCACTGGAATCGGCAAGGACTTTGATTACTCCAAACTCAGGTACGGCAAGATCATTATAAATACTGACGCGGATGTTGATGGTCACCATATAGCCACATTACTGTTAACCTTTTTCTATAGGCGCATGAGGCCACTTGTTGAAAAAGGTCATGTATATCTCGCGGTTCCCCCACTTTACAGGATTACTGTTGGATCTGGAAAAAAGGCGTCTTCAACCTATGTTTTTTCTGACAAAGAAAAGGATAAGCTTCTTAAAGGAAAAAACGGCAAGGCTGTAGATGTGCAACGCTTCAAAGGACTTGGGGAGATGGACGCGCCCGATCTAAAGATGACCACAATGAACCCTGACACGAGAAAGCTCTTGAGGATTTCCATGAATGACACGGAAGAAGCCGAGAGGATCTTTGACACATTGATGGGAAAGGATCCAAAGAAGAGATTTATATTCATAAAACAGAACGCGGAACAGGTTCAGGACCTGGACATATGATCGGCTTTTTCTCCTGTAATGGAGCGGTCATGGTTTATTGGTCGCCTCAAGTGAATCAATGAACCCAGTCCATTTATCAAAGTAATCCTTTCCTCCAATAAAATAGGTGTCATTATGGCCCGCTCCTTCAAGGGTCACGAAGTCCTTCCTTGCCCTTGCCGCGCCATACAATTCCTTTCCCAATTCATAGGGGACTATTTCATCCCTGTTACCATGGAAGAACAAAATAGGAGCTTCAATTTGGGCTATGCGACCAAGGGAGTTGAATTTGTCCTGGAGCATGG
>CAZFJT010000473.1:0-3415 GCA_964519135.1 uncultured Syntrophales bacterium
GTGCGCTCTTGGTAGCCGTAACCGAGCGCGAAGCGCAAGGTAGGCGCCAGAAGCTGTTAATTATGAGCATATTTCTGTGAGCCATTTCGCGTTTAATTTTGAGAACTGGTATATAAAGGCCTATCCTCATTTTTATTTCCCATCCCCAATGGAGGACATATGCCCGCGAAAGGTTTAATTGTTATGGATCGTCCCCAGGATTCCCCTGACGCGGCCACCCATAGGGCTTTGATGATCGGAAAATGCTATGAAAAGAACCAGATAAAGATAGATTACTTTTACGTTGGGGATCACTTGGTAATTGGTCGGGCCACCTCAGCCATTTTCACATTGCCATTTAAACTCAAACTTTTCAGGGATTATGATTTCATCCATATGGGCACAGAAGAAACCGCGCACAAATTTCTCTTGTGCAGGCCCTTTGTCAACTGCCCTTTTGTTGTGGATATTGATGGAGATCCCCTTACTATTTCAGCCCTAAAGAACGAGATGGACTCCAGTGGAAAAAACCGGAACCCCTCCAGGAGGGCGAGGTTTGTAAACTGGGCTTCCATAAAAATCGCGGATCAGGTTCTCACAAATTGCAACCCCCATGTGAAAGAGCTTATCAGAACGGGTGTCCCAGAAGACCGGGTGAGCCTTGTAAGAAACGGTGTCGACCTTGATCTGTTCAACGCCACCCCTATTTCGGAAAAACCGGAGTACCTATTCGGTTACGCGGGAGAATTTCAATTCTGGCAAGAACCTGAGAAATTGTTGAACGCAATGGCGATGGTTGAGGACAAATCCGCAAAATTCTTGTTAATAGGATTCAGGCCTGAAGATCAGACCATAAAGAGTCAATTCGAGCAAACCCTTGGAGACAGAGCAAAGCTGGTTGATTACACGGACAGAGAAACCCTTGTAAGCCTTATGCAAAAGGCCGCGGTCCACGTTATTACCCGGCGGGATCATAAGGCGAACCTGTACATGTTCCCCACAAGATTCGCTGAATCCGCGTCAATGGCCAGGCCGATTCTTGTGAACGATGTTGACGAGACCCCGGAATTCATTGAGAAATATCAATGCGGATTTGTTTCAAGACCTTCAGCGGAAGACATGGGCAGACTAATGAATACAATCACTGAAATTCCTGTGGAAAGGCTCACAGAAATGGGCGCGCAGGCCAGGGTCATGGCTGAGGAGAATTTTTCCTACCAGGCCTTGGAAGATCAATATATGGGAGTCATTACAAAGGTTCTGGACCGAGAAAAGAAAAAGCGAGGACGCAGATGAAGCAGGTATTCGCCTCCGGGAAAGGCGAGATAACAGTAATAGATGTCCCTGGGCCGGGAAGGATGAAGGGCGCCATCCTGGTAAAAAACGCGTTTTCGGTTATTTCCAGCGGTACCGAAGGGGCTGAGGTAAGTAAAAGATCAGGCGCTCTTGGAATATATGAACAAGCCCGCGCTTCCAGGGAAAAAGTGGACAAGGTATGGGAACTTGTAAAGTCCCAGGGGGTAAGGAACGCGTATAATAAAGTCCAGGACAAACTGGAAGACCTTAAACCAATGGGATATACCTCAGCGGGAATTGTCCTTGAGGTGGACGATCAATCATTACCATTTAAAGTGGGTGATAAAGTGGCCCTCATGGGCGCGGGAATAGCCAATCACGCTGAATACGCGACTGTTCCCGTAAACCTTGCCGCAAAGGTTCCGGACAATACGCCCATGGAATCCGCCGCCTTTGCCGCCCTTGGTTGCATAGCCATTCAGGGAATTCGCAGGCTTGAGGCCGCGCCTGGAGAGCGGATCGGAGTCATTGGGCTCGGTCTTATCGGCCAGTTAACCGTAAGGCTGCTTGTGGCCATGGGCTTTGACGCGTACGGAATGGATTTGAATGAACACAGGGCAGGATTGGCTGATTCAGTGGATGGAGTAAAGGCGTGGTCATCGGATTCAGTGGATAGTGTTTCATTGATTGAAAACATAACAAATGGTATTGGACTGGACGGAGTAATAGTAACGGCCGCAACAAAGAGCCATCACCCTGTGAATCTGGCATTTGACCTATGCAGAAAAAGGGCGGCTGTATCAATTGTGGGGGATGTTGGTCTGGGGCTCAATAGGAGCAAGATGTACAGAAAAGAGCTTGAGTTGAAGCTCTCCTGTTCCTATGGACCTGGAAGGTACGATCCAAATTATGAGATCATGGGCCAGGATTATCCTGTTGGCTATGTTAGGTGGACAGAGAAGAGAAATCTTGAATTGTTCCTGAATCTTATATCAAAAGGTCGTTTGGACTTAAATCCCCTTATAACTGACAAATTCCCCATTGATGAGGCCAAGGCTGCGTATCAGCTTATCAAATCAGGTAATGACGATGTGTTTGCTGCGGTTTTTGATTATAAGACCCAACCGGACGAAATAGGGACCATTCCGAAAAAGAAGATCCTTTACAAAGAAAATGTCTCGCCAATAAAAGGCAGAATAAATGTCGGCGTCATCGGGGTTGGAGATCATGCCAAAGAAACCCACCTCCCAAATCTGAAGAAATTGAGTAAAATGTTTTCCATAGGCGGCTTTGCCAGCGGTTCAGGGTCCTCTGCCGGAGTCGCGGCAAAAAAGTACTCCGCGCGTGTAGCCACAAGCGACTATAAGGAAATAATCAACGACCCTGATATACACGCGGTAATAATAGCCACAAGGCACAGCTCCCACGCTCGTATGACAATTGAAGCTTTAGAGGCCGGAAAACACGTTTTTGTCGAAAAACCGCCCGCGCTAAACCTTGAGGATTGTGAAAGGATAGAAGATTTGGCCAAAGATAATAACCTCATTGTAAGGGTTGGTTTTAATAGACGTTTCTCTCCTTTTCTCAACTCAATGTTGTCCGCTGTTGGAGACAGGGGCCCAAGGATCTTCATTGCCAGGGTGAATCCAGGCCCTATTGGCGACCATTGGAGCAACACCCACAAAGAAGGCGGCAGAATTCTAGGTGAAGGGGTTCATTTCTTTGACCTATGCAATTGGTTCATGGGCTCTGAACCCATATCCATATCAGCCACTTATATGGGCGATGTATCTCTGACGAATCCCAACATGAGCTTTACCGCCAATTTTGAGGATGGGTCCATTGGTCAGGTTATTTACACCACTTCAGGCTCAAAGGAGATGGGTAAGGAGCGCTTTGAGGCGTTCGGAAACAGAAAGGCCGCTATGAGTTCAGAATACAAGCAGTTCGAAGCCCATGGGGAAAAAGTTTCTCTGGGAATGGGCAAGAGTGGCAATAAGGGACACAAGGAAGAATTGGAGGAATTTGGGGCTGTTATTCAAGGGGAGTCATACCCCATAAAAGGCGCAGGCCCCAGAGAAGGCAAGGTCGCTGTATGGATGGCCTTGGCGTCCCTGGAGAGCGCTGAAAAAGGTTCTGT
>CAZFJT010000474.1:0-3414 GCA_964519135.1 uncultured Syntrophales bacterium
GTTACGCTCTGGGCCTTGTGTATTCATTTTTCTCAAAACTTATAACAGTCCTTTTATTTTCACTTATCCCATTATTGGCCTCAAGACGTATGGGTTTTCCCCTGT
Source organism: uncultured Syntrophales bacterium (assembly GCA_964519135.1). Classification (GTDB taxonomy): domain Bacteria; phylum Desulfobacterota; class Desulfomonilia; order Desulfomonilales; family Desulfomonilaceae; genus CAZFJT01. The sequence continues at coordinate 106 of CAZFJT010000474.1, forward strand.
CCTATGGCCAGGCCGTAAAACTGGCGATATTCCTGCTCGCGCCTGTTGTGGCAATGGATATGGCGCTCACCTTTATCCAAGTCCCCTTGACCTTGGCGACTATTTTACATTTCGCTCTCTATGGGGGATTGTTATTAATAAGCATCGCCAAACTTATTAAAAGCGCGCCTTCTGTTTCCGAAGAAACGCCGAACATGTGAATGAGGCTAATTTATGGAATTTTTCCTCTGCGTTGTTGGAATGGTCATGATAATTGAAGGGATTCCATACTTTGGGTTCCCTGACAAGATGAAGCAATTGATGGAACACGTACTTGAACAGGAAGACAGCTCTTTAAGGGCAATAGGCGCAATAATGATGATTACCGGATTGTTGATCATATATTTCGCCAGGCGCGGCCTTTCCTAGAAATAATTAAATGCTGTTCAATAACACAAAGAACGTCCAGGATAGCTACAAGCCATCTACAAAGGACTTGTCAAAGCTCAGCTCCTACCACTATGAACTCCCGGATAACCTAATAGCCCAACAACCTTCTGAAAAGAGAGATCAATCCAGCCTGATGGTCATACACAGGGACTCAGGCGCGATAGAGAACCTGGTATTTTCAGATTTGGAGCATTTGCTGTCAAAAGACGATCTCCTTGTGATGAACAACACCAAGGTTATCCCTGTGGCCCTCAAAGGCCGTAAGGTAACCGGCGGCGCAGTGGAACTACTATGCCTGAGCCCCTCGGAAACGAGCGGTATTATTAGCCCTGAACAGCCCGCAAAAAGAGAGTGTTTCATAAAATCCAGTAAGCGTTTGAAAAGAGGCGCCAAGATCCTTCTTGATAAAGGCGCTGAACTGGAGCTGGAAGAATATCTGCCAAGTGGACGGGCAAGGATTGTGTTTCCCGTGATAGAGTCCAATCTTGTATCATTTCTGGAAGATAACGGGCAAGCGCCTTTGCCGCCTTATATAAGGCCACGGCCCGGACAAACCGACTATGACAAACAACGATACCAGACCGTGTATTCCAAGTTGGCCGGTTCAGTGGCCGCGCCAACCGCTGGGCTTCATTTTACGGAGGAACTTCTTGATAGGATAAGGTCCAAGGGAATTGAGATCGCGGAAATAACACTCCACGTGGGACCTGGCACATTCTCGCCAATAAGGACCGAAGACCTGAATGAACACAAAATGGAAAAGGAGAAGATTGAGCTGGCCAAAAATAGCTTGTACAAAATCAGGGACGCCAAGGCTCAAGGTAAAAGGATAATAGCAGTGGGCACAACATCGGTGCGTACCCTGGAATCCCTGGCCCATGCGTCGCCCCTTCCTGATGATACCCTGTCGTACTGGACCGATCTCTTTATAAAGCCTGGATATGAATTCAAACTCACCAAGGGCTTGATCACGAATTTTCACCTGCCTGGTTCCACATTATTGGCCCTTGTGTGTGCCTTCGGTGGATATGATTTAATAATGGGGGCATATGAGCAGGCAATAAAGCTTGAATATAGATTTTATAGTTACGGTGACGCGTGTTTAATAATATGATCCGTTAATTAACGTAATTATTTATTTTAATAATATTTATTTGGCAAAGCGGCTTTGGGGGAAGACATTGCCGGGCTGAATAATTACTTTGGACACCCCATGGATTCAACAGATGGAAATAGGAGGGCCGCTTGGGGTCGCACACCTAATTGTTTCGATAACTTACCGTTATCACTTCACAAAAAGGCGGGACCCCCAACGGGGCATCGGGTAGGACGCTTCGTGGCGGGAGTCGTGATAGGAAATATTTGGTAGGGCTGATGCAGGTGAGGAACTTCTATTAAGACTTGAGCTTCATGTCAAGTTTATTTTGACAATAATTTCATATTCCATTGAGACTACTGATACATATTGCTTTATTTCATAAAGATTCAGTTATATTAGTTTGCTATATTTTTTTTTCACATCTTCTATCTATTTTTTCATCAAGTTCAAGTTAGTAGAATTATACATCTGGCCGTTTATATTGATTCATTTATATATAATAATGTATTTTTCAATTATTTCATTATCATATAATATATGAGAAATATTTGACCTGAGATATGTTGAACCTCCCCTCCCCCCCTTTTCATCTAATTGAGGTGTTCTGGTCAAATACTCCAATCAGAATAGATAAGTTGTGCAAATTACTTTTATTATTGATATATATTAATTGTAAGGGTTTTTATTCCTGTTCCAACTACGTGAGGTCCTTATCCCTGTGACCGGCCCTATGGCGCGGAATCCTTATCAATGGGAATCTCCCCTTCCCATATTTCGATAAGCGCGCCATGCATCTCGTTCGGGGGTTGGATAAACGCGTACTTGTAACCAGGGAATTCCCGTGGTTTCTGATCTATCGTGGTTTCCCCCATCTCTCTCAATTCCTTTAAACTCTCTTCCACACTATCCACTCTGTATGAGATCAAAAAAAAGCCTTCCCCTCTCTTTTTCAGGAACCTGGCCACTTCGCAATCCTCCCTGAGCGGAGACATTATTTCTATCGCCACTGTTCCCACGTAGTACCTAACCACACGAATCGATTCCATATCGGATTCATATTCCAAGGCAGGGGTTAGGCCCAAGATTTTTTCGTATTTTACACGGGCCTCTTGCACGTCATTCACTGCAAAGCATATGTGGTCCACTTCACGAAGATTCATATCTCCTCCTATAGTCGTTTATATTTATGTTGATATTATAGTGAATTTGGAGAATTAAACACTGAATGAAATTCAATTCCAACCTGTGAGCGCGCCTGGCGCCATCAATAAACCATTGTTTTAAAGCTTGGGTTGTCATGCTCGCATATCCTCAATGATCAAATTCACCCACTATTTTAACAATAATTTCATATTTATCTTGATTCTATTCAAAGGACGTTTTAGAGGATAATGACCAGGTTGACGAATCGGTTTGAAGTGGTTACCATGCCCTTGACAATCACTGGGAATTCTGGGACCACTAGGCTTGGTCCTGTTTTTTGCTGGGATTGGTTAGGGAACTATCCGGCGCGTCCCTTATTAAAAGAAGCGCCTTTCCGTTAAATAGGTCACATAAAACTGGAACAAAGGGGAATCTGGGGCGTCTTTGTAATTAGATACAATTTTTTCGGTTCCCCAAAGTCCGGAGATCAATATATCGCGACTGATTAAAATCGATTAATCAAGACAAGCTCCTAATATTATTGTAGGCCGGCATCCAGGCCGAGGAGAGACAGATGCCTAAAAAGCCGCCAAGGCGGGACCCTATCATCGTGTACAGAAGAGAAGAAAAGGGACTGA
>CAZFJT010000475.1:0-3413 GCA_964519135.1 uncultured Syntrophales bacterium
GATGAGATAGGATTTATGGCCGAAGGGTTCAATAGAATGGTTGATGGTTTGCGAGAAAGGGACGAGATAAGGGAAACATTCGGGATGTACGTGAGCCCTGAGGTGGCTAAGGAGGCCCTGGCCGCAAGGCGCGGACTTCAACTTGAAGGCGCGATGCGAGAGATCAGTATTCTTGTGTCGGACTTGAGAGGATTCACATCCATGACCGACTCCACTGAACCCTCAAAGGCCCTATTGACTTTAAACCGTTATCTGACAACCATGACCGGCGTCATACATGAAAATCACGGCACAATAGATGAATTTACCGGTGACGGTATACTGGTCTTCTTTGGCGCGCCCAATAAATTGGAGAATCATGCGCTTGCAGCCTTGAAGTGCGCTATGGAGATGCAAAAAGCCATGGCGCCCCTGAATGAGGAAAATCAGGCAATGGGATTGTCCCAATTGGATATGGGCATAGCCATTAATTGCGGGGAACTGATAGTGGGTAATATAGGGTCCGATAAGCGCAAGAAGTACGGCGCTCTGGGCACCCCCATCAATGTGGCCTTTAGGGTAGAATCCCTTGCCGGGCCAGGGGATATTCTGATTACTGAGGCGGTCTTCAATAAGCTGGAACAGAAACCTGGGATCAAAGCTCAAATGGACTCAAGTCTGAAGGGCATTCAGGAAAAAGTTAGAATATACTCTGTAATGAATGGTAAAATGGATAATTGGGCGGACTAAAAGATATATCAGCAGGTTAGGTGATCGATTTGACCATGGAAGACACTGAAATAACTTTACTGGATATTCTGGGTTGTGAATATCCTGTTATTCTGGGCGCGATGGGCGTGATCTGCAATCCCTCGCTCGTAGCCGCTGTTTCTGAGGCCGGAGGTTTTGGGGTCCTGGCCACCGCGTTCGTCCAGGATACAGAAGTTGTGAGGCGGCAAGCCCAGGCTGTAAAGGAACTTACAGATAAGCCCTTTGGCGCTAATCTCCATGTTATGAATCCAATGGCCAGGGAGTTCGGAGAGGCCCTTGCTGATGAAGGAGTAGGGTGTGTAACAGTATCAGGCGGGTCCCCAAAGGATATTATACCAGTGCTGCACGATCGTGAGATGAGTGTAATTGCTGTGGTTCCAAATGTGGAGGTAGCGGTCAAGGCCCAAAAGCTCAGAGTTGACGCGATAGTGGCAGAGGGGGCCGAATCCGGTGGGATGCAGGGATACAAGGGGGTTTCCACAATGGTTCTCACTCCGGCTGTGGTGGACGCTGTTCAGGTCCCGGTTGTCGCAGCAGGGGGTATAGGTGATTGCAGGGGATTCAACGCGGCCCTTGCCCTCGGCGCCCAAGGAGTACAAGTGGGGACCAGGTTCATAGCTTCCATGGAGTGCATAGCCCATTCAAATTACAAAACCACGATTCTGGACGCAACTGAATTAGGCACTGATCTGGTGGATCTTGGCTCGTTTCGGGTGAGGGTCTTGAAGACACCTCTGGCAATGGATCTAATAGACAAGGGGTCCGCGACTATGGATGGATTTGCCGGCGTCAGCCTGGAAGAATCGTGGATTAAAGGCGACCTGAACTCCGGGATATTGCCGGCAGGTCAGGTAGTGGGCTTGATCCATGAAATACCCACTGTTAAAAAGATCATTCAGGACATGGTCAGGGATTGGAAAGTAGATTCATGATGATTTCCTCTTATTTTGAATTTCAGCCATGCGCTCTTTAACTGTGGCCTCGAACCCCCTATCATGAGGTTTATAGAAGCTTCTATTTGATATTCCTTCAGGAAAGCGCTCCTGGTCTACAATTGCCTCCGGATGATCATGGGCGTATTTGTAGCCGCTTCCATAACCCACATCTTTCATGAATTTGGTAACAGCGTTTCTTAAATTCATCGGCACAGGCAAGTGACCAGTTTCCTCTATTTCCTTGCTCACAGCTTTGTACGCGGTGTAAAGGGCATTGGATTTCGGGGAGGTGGCAAGAAACACCACCGCCTGGGCTAGGGCAATAAAGCACTCGGGCGGACCTATGAAATGACATGCCTGGTATGCGGCTATGCTTTGTTCAAGGGCCCTTGGGGAAGCCAGCCCAATGTCTTCGGACGCGGCCCTTATAAGTCTTCTGGCTATGTACAACGGGTCCTCTCCGGCTTCCAGCATCCTGCCCATCCAATAGAGCCCCGCGTCAGGATCACTATCCCTTATGGATTTGTGCATCGCGCTTATTATGTTGTAATGCTCCTCACCTGTCTTGTCGTATATCAAGTCCCTTTTTTGGACAGAATTTTTTACCAGGTCCAAGTCTATTATCCCAGACTCAGCTCCTGACGCCTCTGATGAGGTTATCTCAAGTATATTCAGGGCTGATCTCGCGTCTCCACCGGCAAGGGAAGCAATAAGATCAAGGGCGTTGTCATCGATTTGCAATCCCAGTTGTCCAAGGCCGTTGTCGGGATCCTCCAAAGCCCTTTTGATAATATACTTCAAGGATTCCTCGGACAAATGCTTGAATACAAAGATCCTCAATCTGGAACGCAGCGCGGGATTTACTTCAAAGCTGGGATTTTCAGTGGTCGCGCCTATGAGTAGAACCTTTCCATCCTCCACATGGGGTAGTAGATAGTCCTGTTGGGCCTTGTTGAATCTATGGATCTCATCCAAAAACAGTATAGTTTTGATTGAAGTATATTTGAGATCTTCAGAGGCTGTTTTTACAAGTTCCCTGATCTCCTTTACCCCAACCGTCACAGCAGAGAAATGAACAAACTTTGATTTAGAGACTTTTGCGATTATCTTTGCCAGTGTGGTCTTTCCTGTTCCAGGAGGTCCCCAGAACAGCATGGAAAACAATTTATCCCTTTCAATCGCGCGCCTGAGAGTGGTTCCAGGTCCTAAGATCTCCTGTTGGCCAACGAAAGCCTCCAAACCATTTGGCCTTATTCTGTCCGCGAGAGGCCTATCTTTGCGGAATTCGGACCTGTCGAATAGATCCATGTGAGACTCCTTTTTAACATTTTTGCAATCCTATGATTTCCAGGCCCTGATCAATGGAGGCTTCCCACTATGTATAACCGCGCCACTGTTGCGCCAGGAAGCCTAATCCAAAATTTACTACTGAATCGCCTGGCCTTATTTTCTCATTTAGTTTTAAGAACTGCTATAGGTCTTTGTAACCATTGCTTCCAGGAGGGCCGGAACTGATTAAAGGCGCTTTAAAAGCTCTGATTCAAGCATATCCATGGGCGGCGGATTGGTTAAAGAGGGAAAAATTACTTTGACCCAATTGAGATTGGCGATGGTGATCGATAAGTCGGCCTTGATTTGCATGCTCACTTTGCCAATCTCTTTCAAATTTGATTCAATGTAATAGTCCACCGGGCGCCAATAGGTTCTGCGCCCGGTTCGATTGGATGG
>CAZFJT010000476.1:0-3411 GCA_964519135.1 uncultured Syntrophales bacterium
GTTTAGGACCAGGGATAAAACACCCTGACAGTAGGCTTGAGACAATAATAGTAGTAAATACTCTAAACGTGAAATTCACAGGCTCACTATATCCGAGGGTTTGTTATTGACTTTGGCCAATACATTGCTAGACTGATTCGTTTGTAGCGCCACTGCATATTTCAATGGGCGCACAGAGCGCAAGGAGCATATACAAAAATTGGCGATCCCTTGGGGACGCTCAAGCAATGATACTACTACTGAGAGGATATATCAATGGATACGATGGATTACAAGGACACCTTGAATCTTCCAAAAACCAAATTCCCGATGCGCGCCAACTTGCCGGACAAGGAACCACGTATCCTGAAGAGTTGGGATAAATCCCGAATATATGATCAGATCAGGGAATTGAGCCAAGGTCGGGAGAAGTATATTCTCCATGATGGACCGCCTTACGCTAATGGCAATATACATCTTGGAACGGCATTGAATAAGATACTTAAGGATATGATTGTAAAATCAAAATTCATGGCCGGTTTTGACTCTGAATACGTTCCAGGGTGGGACTGCCATGGATTACCCATAGAGCATGAAGTGGATAAAAAGCTCGGAAAAAAGAAGCTAAAAATGGACAGTGTCCAGGTAAGAAAGGAATGCCGCAAATACGCGGAAAGGTTCATTGGGGTCCAAAGGGACGAGTTCAAGAGGCTTGGTGTGCTCGGTGACTTTGAGGACCCGTATTTAACGATGAACTATGGGTACCAAGCGACTATTGCCAGGGAGTTGGGCAATGTTTTCCAGACCGGCGCGGTTTATAGGGGGAAGAAGCCGGTTTACTGGTGCGCCTCATGTGTCACGGCCCTGGCTGAGGCAGAGGTGGAATACAAGAACTCCTCCACTCCCTCAATATATGTGCGCTTTGAAGCCATTGACGATTTCTCGGAAAAAATACCGGAAATAAAAGGAGAAAAGGTATATGTGGTTATTTGGACAACCACTCCTTGGACAATTCCGGCCAATCTTGCAATAGCGGTTCATCCTGATGAATCTTACGCGGCGGTAAAATTTAATGATGATGTTTTCATCATGGCGGAACGTCTCGTGGCGGTGAACATGGAAACCTTCGGAATTGCCGACTATGAAGTCTTGGCCAAGTTCCAAGGATCCATTTTGGAAGGTCTCAAGTGCAGGCACCCACTGTATGATCGGGAATCATTAATGATCCTGGGGGATTTTGTCACACTGGATACAGGCTCGGGATGTGTTCATTCCGCGCCTGGTCATGGAATGGAAGACTATGAGGCTGGATTGAAATACGGCCTGGAAGTATACGCCCCTGTTGACCATGAAGGAAAGTTCACTGATGACGTGGGGTTCTTTAACGGCCAATTCGTGTTTGACGCGAACCCCAATGTGATATCCAAGCTAAGTGAAGTGGGAAATCTTATGGCCCAAGAAGAAATGGATCATTCGTATCCCCATTGCTGGAGGTGCAAAGAACCTGTGATCTATAGAGCCACTTACCAGTGGTTCATATCAATGGAGAAGACCGGGCTCAGGAAGAAGGCTTTGTCGGAAATTGATAAGGTTAACTGGATTCCTAAATGGGGAAGGGACAGAATATATGGAATGATTGAACATAGGCCTGATTGGTGTATTTCCAGGCAAAGGAGTTGGGGAGTCCCAATAACGGCCATGCTTTGCGGTGATTGCGATTCAGTGGTGGCGCCGCCTGAGTTGTTTGAAAAGGTATCGAAGCTCTTTGAGAAGGATGGAGCGGATGTATGGTTCGCGTCAGACTTAAAGGACCTGGCGCCAGAAGGTATGAAGTGCCCTTCATGTGAAAGCTCAAACTTAGTCAAGGAAACCGATATCCTGGATGTATGGTTCGACTCTGGTGTCAGTTGGGCCGCGGTCTGCGAAACCAGGGAAAGGATGATCTATCCCACAAGCATGTACCTTGAAGGGAGTGACCAACATAGGGGCTGGTTTCACAGCGCAATACTCACCTCTGTGGCCAATAGGTCCCAGGCGCCATATAAGGAGGTCTTGACCCATGGATTTGTTGTGGATGGCGACGGAAAAAAGATGTCCAAATCCGTGGGAAATGTTATCAGACCCCAAGACCTGATCAAACAATACGGCGCGGACATTCTCAGACTATGGGTATCTGCAGAGGATTACAGGGACGACATAAGAATTTCCGATGAGATACTCAAACGGCTTACAGAGGCCTACAGACGGATAAGGAATACATGTAGGTTCCTTTTGGGAAATCTCGCGGACTTTGACCCTGGTAAAGATTTGGTCCCTCCTGAGGAAATGAAAGAGATCGATCTTTACGCGCTGGATACATTGAACAGTGTGATCAATCGCTGTGTGGCCGCGTATTCAAGGTTTGAATTTCACACGGTATTTCACGGGTTGCACAATTACTGTAGCGGTGAATTGTCCGCTATCTATCTGGATATATTAAAAGACAGACTGTATTGCGAAAACACTGAAGGACCTTTGAGACGCGCGGCGCAAACAGCCCTCTATCATATACTGGACGCTCTGGTGAAATTATTGTCTCCAATATTAGTCTTTACAGCGGAAGAAGTTTGGTCGCAGTTCAACCCTGGGAGCGAAAAGGCTGAGAGTATACACTATACCGGCTTTCCTGAGCTTATTCCAGGAGTGGAGCTTTCCCAGGAAAAGCGAGATCGCTGGAAAGTCATGTTCAGTGTGAGGCATAAGGTATCCAAAGCCCTTGAGGAGTCCAGAGCCGCAAAACAAATAGGCTCTTCTTTAGAAGCAAAGGTGGTCATAAATGGTCCAAAGGAGATTATCGAAACACTTGAGCAGGCTGAAGATATAGAGGACTTTTTCATAGTTTCTGAAGTTGGTCTGGCGCATTCTAACCCAAAGGAGGAATCTGAATCCAGAGATATGGACGCGGTAGAAGTTTCAATTCAAAAGGTCAAAGGGGAAAAATGTCCCAGGTGCTGGAAATACGCGGATAAACTTGAGGATGTAAAAGGATACGAGCCCGCTTGTCCCAGATGTTCCTCAGTGGTCGGTTCAGGGGTCTAAACATTACATGAGCGGTGAGGATGTAAAACAAACGCCGACCAGTAGAGTATCCATAATGATTCTATTCATAATGGTGGCGGCTCTAACCCTTGCCTTTGATCAAATCACAAAACAACTGGTGATAGAACGCCTGGAAATCGGAGAATCAAGGACAATAATCGAAGGTTCCTTGAATCTGGTTCATGTGAGAAATCGTGGAGCAGCGTTTGGGCTTTGGGGGCATGGGGACTCTAATTACAGGGACCTTATTCTACTTGGGGTCTCTGGACTTGTGGTGATAATAATTCCTTTTGTTATGATTAATTATTCCAAGAGCACGTGGCTCGTTTCAATTGCCCTTGGGCTCTTTTGGGC
>CAZFJT010000477.1:0-3400 GCA_964519135.1 uncultured Syntrophales bacterium
AATTGTGGAAAGGTTTTTATAAGCCATTTCGCGCTTAATTTTGAGAACTGGTATATGACCTCAAACCTGTCCAAACGACGCAATTTTTTTAAGCAACAGATCCCTTTTAGCTGTTAATAGTCCCTGCGCCAGCCGGAAGCTATGAATAAATATGACGAAGTTACCTTTCTGGATCAGTTCATGCCCTATGGCGCAAAAAAAATGAGTTTTACCCCTGCTCGGCAGGATGCCTCTGTCCTTGGACAATGAGCGCCTAAGAACCTGGTAGTCATCATGAAGGTTATGGGACGCGATATTCGGACACATGGTTCCTTCCTTTAATTTAAGCCCATTCATCGCCCAATGGCCGATTAACGAGGACCTCGTGTCTTGATTTAGGACATTGAAGAAACAGTTATAGTGATCAGGAATCGCAGGCAGAAAAACGCAATATAGGGGTTCGGATTTTCCCTGGAGTATAACAACTTATTTTGAGTGTCAAAAAGGTCGACATACAAAGATAGATTCAGACCTTGCTTGCCTCGACCGTCTTTCCTTTCTAGGGCGTTGCTTTCCCATATTATCTTGCCAAACGAAATATATCCTGGCACGGGTCTTGCCTTTAATATTTTTAAGGTTGGATGGCAGCGTAGGGGACGGGATACGCATTAGGCAAATTCTAAGGATTTTATTCGTATCCGACTTTACCGTTGACCAATTCCGGCTTTAGAAAGGGGTATATTTTGAAATTCAAAGAACACTGTCTTAAATCGACTGTCATCCTTGTTGTCGCGTTGGTGGCCACAATGGGCTTCATAAGCCTAGGAGCCGCGAAAGACAAGGAAAACGGTGAGATGAAGAACAACGACAAAACAATGGTAATCGGCACGTCTCAGGCGGAGAAATCTCCAAAAGCGGAAACCGAACCGGTCCATACCAGTTACATGAGAGTTGGAATAACAGAGCCCTTCTCCGCGATGAAAAAGAGGGTTTCAGCTCGAAAAGACGAGGTAATGAAGCGGCAGGAACAGCTCCTGAAGGAACGTTATGACATTGGGGACAAACCCGCGCAAGGGGTTACCATGACAAAAGGCAAACCAGTGCAAGCGGGCGTTCGTGTGAAGCTTCCAGAGGGAGTCACGTGGGAAGAACTGGGCAAGATGACCCCTGAAGAGATTAAGAAAAAGGGGCTCTGGCCCAAAGGGTTTTATCCGCTTCCACACATGAAGCAAAAAGTTGGAGGCCAGGTTTTTCCCAAAATGCAGATCAACGAGATTCAGAAACAAGAGGGGCGCAGCCTGGAACGTTTCGATGTGGAATTCGATTTGCCTGAACACCTCCTGCCGGAATTTCCAGCGCCGATCTTCTTGACCACCAGACCGGATCTCGGAGATGTTTCACAGGGAAAGATAGTAACCATAAAGAACTATTACGAGTTGTTCAATGGAATCCTCAACCCCAAGCAGCTTGAAGGACTGCGGCTATTGGTCACGCCGTTTCCCCAACAGCAATTTAATCCAACTTCGGACAGACTTACAGCCAATGCAACCCTTGGCGTGACGTGTCTGGATTGTCACGTGAATTTCCATACGAACGCGGCGACCCATCTGGCGCCTGATATAAGGCCCAATGCTTTTAGACACCGTGTAGACACGCCCACTCTTCGTGGGACCAATATCCAAAGGCTGTTTGGTTCACAACGCGCGCTCAACAGTGTTGAAGACTTCACTGAATTTGAGCAACGAACCGCTTATTTTGATGGTGATACGGTCATAGCGGCAAAGAAGGGTGTAAACATCCTGGAACGTGGCACACAAGTGGCGGCAATGGCGGCCATGCAGAAGATCATCGACTTTCCCCCTGCTCCGAAACTTAATGTTTATGGTAAATTGGATCCGAAAAAGGCCACTAAAGAGGAAATGAAAGGTCAGGAGATCTTTTTTGGCAAGGCCAAATGCGGCGAATGTCATCCATCTCCCTATTACACCGATAATTCCATGCACGATCTTCACGCAGAGCGATTCTACAAGAAGACGGTTATCAATGATAGAGTGTGCGTGGGTGTTGGTAAGATCAAGACCTTCCCTCTAAGGGGCATCAAGGATTCACCACCTTATCTACACGACCAGCGCTTGCTTACGTTGGAGGATACTGTGGAATTCTTCAATCTTATTCAAGAGCTTGGCCTAAGCGCCGAGGAAAAGAGCGCTCTAGTGGCATTTATGCGCGCCCTGTAGGTTAATGGCGAGCCCTGGGGTGTGACATCCGACCCACGCTTCAGGGCGCCACTATGATCTTGGCTTTTCCTACATACGGTGTTTTATTTCCTTGGATACGATTACGGCCAGGTAGGCGGTTCCAGCTATGACTATGGTCATTGCGCCGGCCGGGAAATTCGGTTGGTAGCTCAGAACAAGGCCGGAAGTCGTGAAGAGCATGGACAGGAGCGACGATACGATCATCATGGATTTCATGGTATTGCAATAAGCGCCTGCTATTGCGGCCGGCAAAGTTAGCAGGGCTATGACCAGCACGACTCCTACCACCAGGATCAGAACAACCACAGTTAGCGCGGTGAGACAGAGAAGCATAATATAGAAGAACTTAACACTCAGACCGCGCAGCTCTGCGAATTCACTGTCGAAACAAACAGCGAGGAATTGATTGTAGAACAAAATCGTGAGCCCCAATACGAATAGATCCGAAAAAGCGAGCAACCACAGATCGTTTTCCGAAACCATCAAGATGTTGCCGAACAGGTAGCTCATCAGGTCGGTATTGTATCCTGGAGTTTGTGATATGAAGAGGATACCCACCGCCATGCCCACAGCCCACAATGCTCCGATCACGGTGTCTTCCCGTTCCCTGGCGGTCAGGCTGACCACACCAATAATAATCGCCGCGGCCAGAGCAGCGACAATGGCGCCATATAGAGGATCTAGCCCGGGCCATATCCCGGTCTTCTGCATGTACAGCGCAGCTCCAAGGCCGGCCAGAACCGTATGTGCGATACCACCGGCAATATAGGTGATTCGCCGAACAACGACAAAAGTTCCCACTACACCGCAGGCTATGCTCGCCAGAACGCCCGCGGCCATGGCGTTTTGCAGGAAAGCGTGTCGCTGAAGATCCGTTAGGAATTCGTACACCCGGTTAGCCCTCCAGAACCTAGAAGATCGTGTCTGACCACTTTCATTGGTGACCCGTAAAGCTCATTGACAAAAGCGCCCTCCAGCTCTTGAGCCGGATGAACAAGCACCTGACGATTCACACACACCACTGAATTAACGTGCTGAGACACATAGCTCAGATCATGTGAAACCATCAACACGGTTATGTTTTCCACAAGACCTTTGAGCAGATCCATTAATTGAGATTCCACCACGCAATCAAGGCCGGCCGCGGGCTCGTCGAGCAGCAG
>CAZFJT010000478.1:0-3398 GCA_964519135.1 uncultured Syntrophales bacterium
CTGTCCAAGTACGGTCTATTGGAAGAACAGACAGCCGGGGAATTGGAGGAAGCCTATTTATTCTTCAGAAATGTGGAACACAAAATACAGATACACTTCCAGCTCCAGACCCATGAGATACCAAAGGACGCTGAACAGCAGGCTGAATTGGCGGAAAGGATCGGTTACGGCCCCAATGGATTGGAGTCCTTTCTGGATGATCTCGAAGCCAAAAGGCGTTTGGTTGAAGATCTATTTGTATCCCTTTTCCATTACGCGGACGAAGCCGGTCTTGATGACATATCTTCTGATGTGTCCAGGCTATGCTCATCCATAGAAGACACGGATTCATCAAAGGCCATATTGGAGAGCGCAGGATTCAGCGACCCCGAGAGTTCCTTAGGTCTTATAAGAAGCTTCATTGATCCCTCCCAAAGAAGATGGCTCACTGATAAAGGCAAGGCGATGCTGGAAAAATTGGCGCCTCTGCTTGTTGATGAGTTGATAAAGAGTCCTGAGCCTGATGAGGCCGCGCATTCCCTAGATAGGTACATAGATTCCCTTAAGGGGAGCTCCGCTTATCTGGCAACTTTTCTGGAGAATCCGCCAACAGCCAGATATCTGGTGTACATACTGGGACAAAGCAGGTTCTTTGCCGACATGCTGACCAAGTACCCCCAGTCCATAGATTCGCTAATATCCAGGTATTCCAGTGAGCCTCCAAAGGAAAGATCCACTTTAGTCCAGGAACTTCGATTGCGCCTTGCCTCAGCGGACTCCTATGAGACTGAGCTGGACATCCTTAGACAGTTCAAGCATGAAGAGGCCTTGCGTATAGGAGTTAAACAACTGTCAGGGGAGATACTCTCCACCACCGCTCGGTGGCTGGTAACAGAACTGGCTGAAGCCTGCCTGGAAATCGCTGTGGACATTGCTAAGCTTGAGATGGAGCGCAAATTCGGCGCCTTTGATTTCTTTGACAATTTACCCTTTGTGATTGTGGGAATGGGCAAAGTGGGCGGCCAAGAGATGAGTTACCTATCGGACCTGGACATCATATTCGTTTTTGATCCTCCTTCAGAGAACATTGGCGCGATGTCATCCAGGGAATGGTTCTCAAGATTGGCTAATAGGATCATTTCAATACTTTCCGCGCCCACATCCCAGGGAGCGGCTTACGAGATAGACACAAGACTGAGGCCATCAGGCAATCAGGGGCCTTTGGTATCCACATTGGAATCATTCAGGGAATACCACCGCACAGAATCCAAGTTGTGGGAAAAACAAGCCCTTATAAAGGCAAGACCACTCACAGGATCGCCTGGGTTAATGGATCAGGTGACCAATATCATAACTGACTGTATTCTTCAGGCCCGTCTGGATGAAGAATCCAAGGCTGAGATGCTCAGATTGAGAAAACGCATGGAATTGGAGTTGGCTGATGAGGACATAATGCACGTTGACCTTAAAACAGGTCATGGCGGGCTTGTTGATGTCGAGTTCCTTGTGCAGGCCAATATCCTTGAGAACGCCAATGACGGACCTGAGCTGATACGTCAGAATACGTTGGAGGCGCTGGAAGTTCAGTTTCAAGCCGGTATTCTCGATTCAGAAACATTTCACACATTAAGTAGTGGTTACAGATTCCTGTCCGATCTTGTGGATATGCTGCGACTCAAGGAACAGAGGAGCGTTAATAGGCTCACCCTTCAAGGGCCAACGCTTAATGGTATCTCCAGGAGGATGGGATTCGGCCCGAATGCAGCGGCTGATTTCATAGAAGAGTACTACAGTGTCACAAGGGCTATCAGGAAATGCTACAATAAGGTGTTCAATATAGATTATTGATTTTGTAAGCGTTCTCCGGGGAAACCCTTTTTGTAAAAAGGGCCTCCCCGGGCCCCTCCCCAAAAACTTCATTATTATGGGGCGTTAAATGCTTTTCAAAGCATCTTTAGACATCAGAGCCGTTATAAAATCAGCCTGCCTTAAAAAGGGGCCGAGATCAGCATAAACTATTATCATCCGGGAATGACATAATATATTACTGAAATCACACTCACAGGGGCGTGTCTCCTGGTGAGCGGATACCGCTAAATGTAATACACTGACGCTTGCAATTGCATGGGCATTGCGGATACTGTGAGGTTTATCCTGCGGCCGGGCCCTGAAGAGCCGCGAGGATACCGCCCATTTATTGCGGAACAAATGCGATCATGAAGAAAATAAAGGCCATGGGGATGAATCCGTGAACCTATTAAGAATGCCATACGCGCCTATATAAAAATATCTCAAGAAAATTATGCCCTTTGGAGGACCTGATGTCTGAGGCTTTGAAGAATTTAAAGGTACTGGACCTGAGCATGAATTTACCCGGCCCATACATGACCTGGCTCATGGCCACACTCGGGGCTGAGGTGGTAAAAGTGGAGAACCCTGTGGGAGGCGATTACGCCAGGGCCCTGGGAGGCATGGGGGGTTCGAACTCTCCCTTTTTTGAGGCTGTTAATCGCAACAAGAAAAGCCTTACCCTGAATCTTAAACACCCTGAAGGCAAGAAGATTTTCCTTGGGCTCCTGGACCATTTCGACATCCTAGTGGAAGGATTCAGGCCTGGGACAATGGAGCGCTTTGGTCTCGGGTATGATGAGCTTTCCAAGGATAGACCAGGGCTGATTCAAGTGTCAATATCAGGCTATGGCCAGGACGGGCCTTTCAAGTTCCGGGCCGGACATGATCTTAATTACCTTTCCCTTGGGGGTATAACCGGAATGACTGGCCCAAGGAGCGGCGAGCCTGCAATAATAGGCGTTCAAGTGGCGGACCTTGCAGGAGGGAGCCTCCTGGCCCTTTCAGGGTTACTGGCCGCGGTGATCCAGCGTCAAAACACAGGAAGGGGCCAATATGTGGACACATCCATGTTCCACGGCGCCTTGTCTCTGGCCACAATGGTTTACGCGACAGTTGAAAAGGGAGATGAAGAGCCTGCGCCCGGTAAAATGATACTAACAGGCCGCTTCCCCTGCTATAATATTTACAGGACCAAAGATGGCAAGAGCTTCTCTTTGGGAGCGATCGAGTTTAAATTCTGGAAGGATTTCTGTGAGGCCATAAACAGGCCGGACCTTATGGGAGGTCAATACGGCGGCCCAGAGATCGTCCAAGAGATAGAAAAAATATTTGAATCCAAGACCTTTGAAGAGTGGCGCGAAATTATGGCAAATCGCGACGCGTGCTGTGAACCTGTTCTCTCATTAAATGACGCGATGGACTCAGAGCTCGTTAAGGCCAGAGGCATGATAGATACGGGTTTTGATGGCGGCAAAAGGCTCGGGTCTCCGTTCAGACTTTCGGAATCACCCACTGCCAAGTATGAGAAATCACCGAAATTGGGAGAGCATACAGCCGAGATATTGGAT
>CAZFJT010000479.1:0-3398 GCA_964519135.1 uncultured Syntrophales bacterium
AACTCAGATGTCAGCGGCCATACCGGTTGAGGATCTTGGTTATGAGTTCAATGTTGGTATAGACTGGCAGCTTCTTGAAGGCCTGCTCTTTACCTCAAGGTTCGCCTACTGGCAACCAGGTGAATGGTTCAAATACGCCTGTATAGACAAGACCATGGGTGGAGATTGGACCGCCGCAGATCTAGATGATGACGGAGCTGGTGAAGAGCTTTGGGCTCAATCGGCTGCTGGAGCTGGCATTGATCGGACAAGGCTTCCGAACCTGGTCAACCCAAACCGCGCAATAGATCCGGTGATCTCACTGATCTCCAACGTAGTAGTAGAGTACTAAAAACAAAGAGTCTTATCTAAAATAGATCAGACCCAATTATACAAAGGGGCGCCTGTGAAAATGGGCGTCCTTTTTAATATTCAAGGCCATAACAAAATTGCAATTATCTCCCCTGTTTATAATCGGGCTGGCAATCCTGATATTTCAGGCCATATTCTGGGCCGCAAGGGTTCGTGACACCTTTAGGAGCCTTCTCCGCACTCCTGTGGTGGAACCAGCCCACAGACTTCCTGACCACGAATCCGGGCAATTCCCCCTAGTCAGTGTTATAGTGCCCGCGCATAATGAGGAAGAGAATATTGCGGGATGCCTCAAGGCTTGCCTTGACCAGGACTATCCCAATATTGAAATATTACTGGTGGACGACAGATCCCAGGACTCCACTCTGGATATTGCCAGGCATATGGAGGCCAAGGATTCAAGGCTCAAGGTTATCAGAGTGGATACTCTGGCGCCTGGGTGGACGGGTAAGTGCCATGCTGTGGATGTGGGCTATCACGCGTCCCAGGGACAATGGCTGGTATTTCTGGACGCGGACAGTGTAATGGAACCATCATGTATAAGGGCCTGCTACGATTTGGCCAGGGAAAAGGATGTGTCAATGGTGACCTTGAGTCCTGCGCCCATTTTGAAGACATTCTGGGAAAAGGCGGTTCAGCCTATATTTATGGGCATGTCCAGCATTCTGTTTCCATTAGAAAGAATAAATGACCCAAATGATCCAATAGCGTCAGCCAACGGGATGTTCTTTTTGATTAGCAAGCAGGCCTATGAAGCAATTGGCGGGCACCACGAAGTCAAGGACCTGGCGGTTGAAGACATTGGCATAGGTAAGCGTGTTAAAGCCAAAGGACTTGGCCTCATATTCGCTAACGGAAGGAAGATCCTTAAAACTCGAATGTATACAGGGGTTCGACAGACTTTGGACGGATGGATCAGAATCCATAGCGCCTCCATAAATTATTCTTTGCCTAAGGCGATAAGCCTTTTTGTTTCCCATACCATGGCTGGCGCTCGTGTGACTATAATCGCTTTTGTCCTATATGTCCCATATGCAATGGAAGTGTGGCCTGTGGCGTGGACAATACTACCATTACTTATACTGGCCCAGATCAATATTGTGTCAGTATTCTTCTATCCACAATTAGGCATCCCTGCAAGGTATTCATTGCTGCTCCCAATAGGAAACATAATGCTAAGTGTGGCCCTGGCCACTATTGTAAAGAGAATCGCCTGCAAAGATCCTCTTATGTGGAGGGGGACGGTTTATGAGACAAGCAGGTACGAACCCAGGGACCTGGATCCATCAAATCGAGAGTTGCAATAGGGGTGGAATTAGGGTTTTGCCGATTTTGAAATGGGAATTAATTTTTGACAATTCTAATATATGGTATTATTGGACGCAGTTCCAAGTAACAAGTAGAGGCTTATTTGATTAATAAATCGGCCGCGAAAGGCCTCAGTAATACCATACCGAAAATAATAGATCTTTTGATAACAAGACGTTTGTATATATTTGCAGGCGTCTTGCTGCTTACTGTCTTTTTCGCGTACCACGCCCCTGGTATGAAACAAGACCCCACCATGAAATCCGGGGTGGATCAAGACTCCCCTGAGTACAGAACCTATCAGAGATTTTTGGAGGAGTTCGGTAATGAGGAATTCATTCTCATGGCCGCGCTCTTTCCAGAGGATATGCCGATCAAAGACAGGCTGAAAGAGGTGGATGAGGTTACCAACTCGATTGGGGCGTTGGAGCTCACAGAAACCGTAATGAGCATAACCAATTTTAAGATCTTTCAGAAAAGGGGAGAGTATTACGGAAATTTCCCAGTGGTTATTGACTCAAATGGCCGGATGAGCCTGCCGAGCAACCGTACGCTCAATGAATTTGCCAACGCGATTTCAATATTCAAACTGCTGATCTCAGAAGATAGACTTACCTTCGGAATAATCATCAAACTAAAGGAGAAGGCCAGGTATGATCCACCTTTGATAGGCAATGCCCTGGACAATATTACAAAGATAGGCAAAAAACATTTCAGCCAAACCGTGGATTTCCGCTACATCGGCGGACCGGTTGTGCGCAAGGCCATAGAGAAATACAACCTACAGACCGCGGTGGTGTTTGGAATCCTGTGCCTGATAATAGCCACTGTAACATCCACGTACATATTCAAAAGTATCAGAATATCATTGATAAACATGAGTGTTGTGGCAATGTCCATCATATGGATGATGGGCGCAATGGCCCTTTTGGAGATAGCCGTAAATTCCACCACAGCCCTTGCCTTTGGCCTATCATTGCTTGTGAGCGCGGCTGCTGTGATTCATATATCTACCCATTTTAATGAGCGATATTTCCATTGTTCCCAAAAACCCGCGGCAATGAAGGAGGCTTTACTTGTGGTCGGCAGGCCTTGCTTCATGTGCGCGGTCACCACAGCCACGGGCTTTGCCAGTATAACGGTGTCACACATTCCCATGATAAGGCAACTGGGCCTGATAATGGCTATAGCAGTCATGATTTCATATATGCTGGCTATTGTGGTGACTCCTACCCTTTTGCTCTTTTCCAATCCGCCCTCTGACCGGGATTACAAGCGCATGGAGAGCGACTGGATAGCTGTTATGTTCAACAGGCTGAAGGCTTTTGTTTACGGTCATAGCAAGGTTTGCGCCCTTGTGATTGGCGCGCTGGCCATATTCATGCTCTCATCCATTCCTTATATTAAGAGCGACACTCAGATACTCAGGATGCTCTCAGAAAGAACCCAGGAGATGAAAGATGTGCGCTTTGTGGAGGATAAGCTCGGCGAGATTCATTCCATAGAACTTGTTGTTAACAAAGAGCCCGGGGTTTTTAGAAAAGTCGGCGCTTGGCAAGAGATCGAGGATGTACAGGAGCGTTTGTTAAAGGAAAGTGAAGTGGTTGAGGTGGATTCCCTATTGCCTATTCTAAAATACCTCGGTCGTGTGGTGTCGGATGAGAGCAATTACAAGGGAATCTTTGATAACAATGACCTTATTCCACAGTTAATTGCCATGATATCAATGAGCTCAGGTG
>CAZFJT010000480.1:0-3395 GCA_964519135.1 uncultured Syntrophales bacterium
TTACAGGTCTGGGCCGCTCTGGTTTATCCAATCAATCCAACTTACGCCTAATAATAGTGTTCACTGTTGCGTAGATAATCTTTGCGCAAAACCCGGCGAATAGTTGGGAATGGTCCAGGGCGCCCCTATATCTCCATTATCTCAGCTTCCTTGTCATCAACGACCTTGTCCACTTTGGAAATGTAAGAGTCAGTTTCCTTTTGTATGAGTTCTTGGCCGTGATGCATGTCATCTTCGGTAATTTCCTTTTCCTTTTTCAGATCCTTTAGCATCTCATTTGCGTCACGCCGGACTCTTCTTATTTGAACCTTGAACTCTTCTCCCATCTTCTTGACAAGCTTGACCAACTCCTTGCGCCTGTCGGCCGTTAAAGGAGGCAAGATTATCCTGATAAGCTTTCCGTCATTACTCGGATTAAGGCCCAATTCGGACTTTAGTATTGCCTTTTCAATATCCGCCAGAGCCTGGGTATCCCAAGGTTGGATAAGTATTTGCCTGGCCTCTGGAATTGATAGGGTGGCCAATTGATTGATCGGTGTGGGGCTCCCATAGTACTCGACCATGATTCCATCCAGCAACGCCAGGGAATCGCGGCATGTGCGCACGCGCATCAAATCCTTATTCAAGACGTCAACCGTCTTTTCCATGGATTCCTTTGAGTCTTTCAATAGGTCATCGATCACGATTAACTCCCCAAGAAAATATGATAAAGGTGTATTGCCGGCGCCAGGGAAAATGTCATATTTTTTGGCGTCGGACTAGGGTACAAAAGCCTATTTGCATATGGAACCGATTTTCTCTCCTGATACGGCTTTTTTTAGAGAGCCCTCCTTATGGAGGTTGAGAACCATTAATGGTATCGACCTAGATCCAAGTATGTCCACGCTCGCTGAATCCACAACCTTTAGTCTTCTGGCGATTACCTCTTCAGGAGATATGGTTTCAAAGAATTCAGCGTCAGGATATATTTGAGGATCATCAGAGTATATACCATCCACCTGGGTCCCTTTGATCATGACATCAGCGTCGATCTCCACAGCCCGCAACGCGGCCGCTGAATCAGTGGTAAAACATGGGTTTCCAGTCCCTCCGGCAAATACCAGAGTCAATCCCGAGTCCAGGGCTTCCAAGGCTTTTTGCCTTGTAAAACGCTCCACCATGTTCCCAACTTCAAAAGCGGACAATACCTTGCTCTGGATTCCCTTATCTATCAGGACGCTTGACAAGGCCAAGGCGTTTATTACAGTTGCTATCATACCCATGTGATCACCGACGATTTTAGGGACACCAATCTCTGAGGCTTGCGCCCCACGGATCACATTGCCGCCTCCGGTTACAATGCCTACTGAACAGCCCAATTTCACCACTTCAACTACCTGGTCTGCTATCCATCGGGTTTTTATCGGGTCAATGCCCTTTTCAAGCTCTCCGGCCAGGGCTTCACCGGATATTTTCAGAAGCGCTCTTTTGTACATGGCCTTGATAGATGTACCCTCTCATGCTTGACAATAACGGATTATGAACCATGAACTATCTGGGTCGAGGAATCCGAAACCTGCATAACAATAATTGGCAATTAGCCTTTGCCAACCTCAAAACGGGCAAAACGCTTAACATTGATGTTTTCCCCGAGCTTGGCTATGGTCTCCTTGAGTAGAGCGTCTATGGTTTTATCCGTGTCTTTAATGAATGGTTGCTCGATCAGGCAATTTTCAGAGTAAAATTTCTTCAATTTACCTTCAGCTATTTTTTCCCAGATCTTTTCAGGTTTCCCCTCTTCTTTGGCCTGGGTCATATATATCTCTTTTTCCTTTTCCACCACATCTGAAGGCACGTCTTCAGGAGTCACCCAAGTGGGGGAACTTGCAGCGATGTGCATGCAGATATCTTTTGCCAGAGCCGCAAAATCATCTGTTTTTGCCACAAAATCACTTTCGCAGTTCAGCTCCGCCATAACGCCTATTTTGGCGTTCATATGGATATAACTACTTATAACACCTTCACTGGTAGCTCTTCCCTCACGCTTGGCGGCTTTGAGAGCGCCTTTTTTTCTAAGGTACTCCACAGCCTGATCCATGTCCCCATCGGTTTCTTGGAGGGCCTTCTTGCAATCCATCATGCCAAGGCCGGTTTTCTCCCTGAGTTCCTTGACCATTTGCGCTGATATTGCCATAGGATAGTCTCCTTGATAGCTTTCGGATGATATGTTCGAACTGGGTTTCAAGGCTTGACGGCCTTTGTGTAATCATATCCCAGTTATAAATTGTATCGAATTCTAAACCAAGAAAGTTGATAGATTAACAATTGGCTTTCTAATTAGCCTCAACTTCCGTTTCTTCCACAGGTTCCTGAGATTCCTGGGATTCAACTACAGGTGTGGGCGCGGCTTCTTCCTCCACAGGGGCTGCCTCTTCCACTGTCTCAGGCGCAAGTTCCTCTTCGGTTGCTTGCCTTTTGGCGGCCTGGGCTTCTATATCCTCTTCAGTAATCACGTCTTCCCTTAATGAAGCCTCATAGATTTCCCGTCCCTCTATGCAGGCGTCGGCTATTCGTGAAGAAAAGAGTCGGATCGCCCTTATTGCGTCATCATTTCCAGGTATCACATAGTCTATTTGATCAGGGTCACAGTTGGAGTCAACTATGGCCACGATTGGTATGTTCAGCTTATTCGCCTCTCTGACCGCAATATTTTCCTTTTTGGGGTCAACTATGAATAGCGCTCCCGGAATCCTTCTCATTTCTTGGATTCCAGCAAGGTTCCTGTCCAACTTCTCATGAACCCTACCGAACCCAACAAGCTCCTTTTTTGTAAATGCGGTCTCCTCTGGGTTTTCCAGTATATCTGTTAAAGAATTCAACCTGTCTATGCTTCGTTTAATGGTCGCGAAGTTGGTGAGCATTCCACCAAGCCACCTGTGGTTGACATAGTATTGTTCCGCCCTTGTGGCCTCCTCTACTATCGCGTCCTGGGCCTGTTTTTTTGTGCCGACAAACAGCACACTCTGACCGCTTGCCACAGTGTCCCTGATAAAAGCGTACGCGACCTTGAACAGTCGAACCGTCTTCTGGAGATCTATGATGTAAATACCGTTGCGAGCGCCGAATATGTACTCCTTCATCTTTGGGTTCCATCTTCTTGTTTGATGACCGAAATGAACGCCCGCTTCCAGCAATTGTTTCATTGTTACTGTTGACACTTTGTATTCTTCCTCCTGGGTTTTTCCTCCATCCCCTTTAAGCGCTCCTTGTAAAAGCGACCCATTTATTAGGGGATGTGCGAGTTAAACGTTAATTGTGGCATGATATTTTATTGGATGCAAGAATAATTAACAGCAATCAGGTGACCTTTCACTATTGTGGGGGAAGCTGTGTGAGCCGGGCTAGGCGGCGTGAGT
>CAZFJT010000481.1:0-3385 GCA_964519135.1 uncultured Syntrophales bacterium
GGACCGGAATGAAATTTCATTTCATTCCGTGTTTTATTTCGAGAATTACTATATACTGCAACAATTAGAGGCAATTAAGTGAGAGAAGCTGTTCTTTTGAGGGATTCGCTGGAGTGACTTTCGTCCAGTATTCTCCTAATAGTTGTAAGGAACTCGTTTGGTTTATAAGGTTTGCTGATGAATCCTTTTGCGCCGCAGGCCTCTTGCCATTGACTGGTGGACTGTGGAGAATAACCGCTTGCAACTAATACTTTTAGCTCCCGATTTAGGCGAAGCAGTTCTTTGAGGCACTGTTGGCCGCTCATTCCCGGCATAATGAGGTCGAGCACTACCAAAGAGATATCTTCCCCGCGCTCAGAGTAGATCTCCAGGGCTTCTTCTCCATTTCTCGCGGTCAGCGCCATATATCCGCCCATCTCAATCATCTCTCTAGCCATTTCCCTCACATTATCATCATCATCAGTGAGAAGAATGGTTTCGGTTCCAAAAGCGGGCTTTTCCTCACCAGGGGAAATTTGCTGTTGAATGTTTTGCCCTATAACAGGAAGATAAATCTTGAAAGAGGTTCCTTTGCCAGGCTCACTGTCGCAAATCACTTGGCCTAGATGGCTTTTGACGATTCCGTAAACCATAGCCAATCCAAGACCGCTTCCCTCTCCATGTTTCTTTGTTGTGAAAAATGGTTCGAAAACTCGGTCCTTTACTTCTTTGTCCATTCCGTGGCCCGTATCCGACACGGAAATCAGGACATATTCCCCAGGTTCCAGATCAATCCCCTCATACAGGTTTTTATCGATTAGTTTCACGTTTTCCGTCTCAATTATTAATCTACCTCCGTCCGGCATGGCATGCTGCGCATTTACTATAAGATTAATTAACACCTGCTCGATCTGCCCCGGATCCCCATTAACCGTCATGAGTTGATCAGCCAATCGCAGTTCAATACTGATCATGCCGGGTATTGTCCGCTTCATCATTTTATGGGTAAGTTGAATTTCATTGTTCAGATCTATTGGACGGGCATTGGGTTCTATTTTTCGGCTGAATGCGAGAATCCTCTGCGCTAATTCACCGCCACTTTCCGCGGCCCTCAGTATTGAATGAAGTTGCTCTCGTTCTTGTGCTTTCAGGTCCTTTGAAACAAGGAGCATACTTGAATATCCGATGATGATCTGTAGCACATTGTTGAAATCGTGAGAGATACCTCCTGCAAGGGTGCCTAAAGACTCCATCTTTTGAGCTTGAATCAACTGCTTCTGTAATTGATCCTTTTCGGCTTCTGCCTCTCTTTGGTCGGTTATATCAATGCAATACTCTATAACCCGGATGACATCGCCATATTCGTCGAATATCGGATACGCATTTATCTCAAATAACCTGGGTTTGCCATTCTCTATATGGTGAATGTGCTCCACCACAAAAGGTTGCTTCGACTTTTTTACTACTTCTATAGGACATAGATGTTCAGGTGGGTCGCAAGGTCTTTCACGTCCATGGGTCGCTGTAAAACACTTGACAGGCGCTTGCGAAGTAGTGATTCCTGCGGTTGAGTTTGCCATTAATATGGAATAGTTGTTGGCGTCCACCAAATATATGGGGTGAGTAATGGATTCCAGGACGCTATTGAGAAGCTCGTGTTGTTTTCTGATCTCTTCCTCGGCCTTCTTGCGTTGATTGATCTCGTCTAAAAGCTCCTTATTGGACTTCGCCAGATCCGCTGTTCTTTCCTGAACACGTAGCTCCAGCTCGTCGTAGGCTTTTCTAAGGGCTTCCTCAGCTACTTGCTTTTCTAATAAAATGCGTTCCTTATCCAGTGTCTTTTTGATCACATGGGGTATCAAATCTAAATAATTATTGTCCACATCTTTTACAATATAATCACTGACTCCAAGTTTAAGGGCCTCCACCGCCACTTTCTCATCTCCCGCTCCGGTGATCATAATGGTCGGGGGCAAGGTATGCTCGGATGCGAGCGAACGAACCACATCGAGGCCGCTAAACCCAGGCAGGCGATGGTCCACGCATAAGACGTTATAGGTTCCGGTCTTATAGATTTCGAGTCCTTTCCTACCATCGGAAACAATGTCCACTTCATGTTGTTCTCGTTGAAGTCTTTTTTGCAAAAGCCTTGCTGTTGCAGGATCGTCTTCAATACAGAGAATGTGGATAGGGGCTTCAAAAAACATAATTCTGCTCACTGCTTGTAATTCTGTCGCGGCATTGTCTGGTCTTATAATGATCTGTCCTTCCTGTTCTCTATTTCAATAACTACCCCGGCAGTGTATCAAAAGATCAGATCGATCTTATCTCACCTACTGTTTATGTAATCAGAGTGATAAACCAAAATGGGCTCGATTGTTCAGATTTATGGAGTCTGTTGCCCAAGTGCTACAGAAATGGACAATAGCCCTTATATGGATCCTCCGAACTTCTAATGAACGCCTCCCATTTTCCCTGCGTAGAAACTACAATTCTCTCTGCAATAGGTGATCTTTTCTTCATACGCGCCCTGCTTGGCGCCGTAACATAGTGTTCCAGAGACAGCGAAACAATCTCTTCCATGGTCTGGATATGCGGGGCATTCCTTGGTTTTTCCACAATTTAAAGATTCCCAACAGTTAACTTTTGTCATAATATAAAGCTCCTTAAATATGAGTTTTTGCCCATAAGGCGCCGCTTTTTTTTCGACAACTTTAGCAACAACCATGCCAGGTTTGTGTGTAAGGGAATTTTGTCATGTAATATCCACTCATTGTAATCTTTTACTTTTATTATGTGAGTTTAAATTTGCAGGTGGGCAGAGGCATATGATTGTTTTTGAATGACGCAAGATCTCGGAATTCTCTAACACGACCGAAATAGGTATAATTACAAATACATAAGATCTTGTACATATATGTCTTTTCCAATGATATATGGCGCAATATCGCACATGGAGATCTTTTAGTATTAATTTGGGGGTCTTAGCCTTATACCGCTATCCGGAGGCAGTGGCGCTATCCTAATTCTTGGACTATTGCAATGGATTCCTTATGGTCAAGTATACTGGGATGAACATCTTTAATGATGTTGTAGGGAAAATCGGCACAATTGATTTTTCAGCTTCAGAGTGGTTTGTTAATCTTGCTTGCATATATTAATGGCATAAATTGTCACCGATTCATTGCCGCGCCCATTTCCAGTTACCAAATTGATTGTATAATATATCGGCCAATGTAAATACCTCACGCCAAATCCACGCGTATGAGCGCCCAGTCATCATTTGAGGAATTATGGGTTTTTTTATGATTTGTTACGGACAAAATGCTTTGGCTACCAGCAAGCGCGGCCTTAATCGAGGTAGGACCGCCGGTTGCCCGACGGCCCCCTCACAGATCCCGGCGTG
>CAZFJT010000482.1:0-3377 GCA_964519135.1 uncultured Syntrophales bacterium
ACTTAATTTGAATAAGTTAGGAGATGGAAAATAACAAAGAGGGTGAAAAGCTTTTAAAATCGGGGTTTGTGGGGTTTTATCACGCTGTCAGGCTTGGAGAGGGAACTGATACTCCTTTCTCAAGGGATCTCAGGATAAAGACTATCAAGACCATTAAAGATGTTGGCCTTAGGTGGATGAATTGTATTGAGCCTGTTGGGCCTGAACACACACCTGAGGAAATGGCCGGCTTGATGGTCCTGGCAAGGGAGAATGGGGCCACATATAGCGGAGCCATGCGCAGAATAAACTTCCCTGGCTCGCCATGTGAGAAAAGGGGCATGGTTACCGAAAGGGAATTGGCCCTTGTGGTCGCTGTGAGCAGGCTGGTTATGGGAGACACTGTAAGAGCCCATTGCACTCATGAGCCCAATTCAGCCGCATTAATGGCGGGCGCGAACTTATTTTTCCCTGAGGTGGGTTCAAGCCCAAGGGACAGTGTCGCGGACACAGGTGAGGGCAGGGGCCACGGCCTGGACTATTGCCACAATATGATGAACGAGATGGGATGGGATCCTCTGCTTCCATCCAACTGTTTCCATGAATCCTCTGAAGGGTCCATAAGAACTGGGGAGGCTTTTAAATGATTCATCGTTCTTCTGTGGCGCCATGGTTATTTGTCGCAATATTGTCATGCTTCTTCACAATATACGGGATCAGCTCAATGGCTGAGGCAAAGGAATTAAAGGTGGGAACATGGAAGACAGCCCAGACCATACAGCCTTATGTTTACGAGAAATTTATCGGTCCTGATAACAAGATAAGAGTCTTTTCATTCACAAACCCGTCGGATCAGAGAATGGCCCTAGTGGCCGGAAGTCTGGATATGTGCGGGACAACAATAGCCCACGCGATACACGCGGCTTCCAGGGGAGAGCCTGTGGTTATTGTTTCCTCTTTGTGTAATAAATGTTCCGCGCTTGTTGTGGGAAAAGAATCCACAATTAAATCTCCTGGGGACCTTAAAAATAAGAAAATAGGATATGTGCCTGGAACCATGCACGAGATCTTGCTAAGGGAAACCCTGGCCAGAGAGGGAATAAACCCTTCAACACAGGCAAGATTAATGCGCGTGGATTTCTTTGACATGGGAACGGCCCTTGCCAGGGGGTCCATAGACGCTTTTCTCTCAGGAGAGCCCTTTCCAACCATTGCGGTGGTCAAGGGCTATGGGCGCATCCTGTCCTATCCCTATTATGATGAGAGTGTGGGGTCCATCAACGCCGGCATGATAGTGAGGCGGCAAACAATTGAAAAAGATCGTGAGACTGTAATGGAATTGGTCCGAGCCCATGCAAAATCAACGGAATTTCTTAACAACAATAAGGGAAAATGGTTGCAAAAGGCTTCTGAGTTCGGGACTTCTT
Source organism: uncultured Syntrophales bacterium (assembly GCA_964519135.1). Classification (GTDB taxonomy): domain Bacteria; phylum Desulfobacterota; class Desulfomonilia; order Desulfomonilales; family Desulfomonilaceae; genus CAZFJT01. Next base: position 1,407 of record CAZFJT010000482.1, read on the forward strand.
TAGAGATTCTGGAGAAGGCTGAACCGAATATGGAGCTGGTTTGGAATATTGACAATGATTTCGTCACAAAGGCAAAGGCGCTTGGTAAAAGAATGGAGGCCCTTGGATTGATTGATAAGCAGCCTGACTATAATAAATTGTTCGATCTGAGTTTTGTTTCCAGTCTAAACTGAGTCAAGCCGTGCTTGGTAAAGGATACCTGAAATACGCGCTTCCCTTTGTTCTACCTGGGCTTTTTTTATGCGCCTGGTTCTTAGTGTCCCATTACAGATTGTTTCCCACTTATCTGGCCCCTAGTCCCACTGAAACCCTGGCCATGTTCAATATTTACGTGTTTGGGGAACCTGGTTCAGCGCCTTTCGCCGGGCGTTTCGCTGATGACGCGAAGGCTAGTATAATAAGAGTGTTATATGGCTTTTCCTTTGCCGCGCTAATTGGATTACCCCTAGGGCTTTTATCGGGCAGATTTCTATATGTCGATAGATCCTTGAGCTTTTCTGTGAACGCTCTAAGGGCTGTACCTGGTATCACCTGGTTACCCATAGCAATGGTGTGGTTCGGTATAGGCGCCACAACAACCATATTTCTGGTATCAATGGCGGCATTTTTTCCGATCTATTTGAATACCGCGTCAGGGGCTAGGCAGGTGGATGAGCTTCTCATAAGGTCAGGTCAAATGATGGGAGTTAAGGGCTTGGCTTCAGTGCGAAGGATTCTTGTTCCTGCTTCGATGCCGCATATTCTTACAGGTCTGAGGCTTGGGCTCGGTCTCGCCTGGGCCTACCTCGTGCTGGGCGAGCTCACAGGGGTACCCAACGGACTTGGAGCGGTGATCATGGACGCTAGGATGCTTGGCAGGGTGGATATGATCATAGTGGGAATGGTAATCATTGCTTTGATAGGCAGGGGCAGCGATCTATTGCTGATTTCAAGTTTGAGACTTACCATGAAGAGTGTAAGACGAACCTGCTGAGCGGATACACTATCAGGTGAATTGGGAATGAAAAGCGCCAATGGAAAACCGATCCTTAATGTCATGGGTCTGGACATGGATTTCTCATCCAATGGAGATAGGGCCAAAGCCCTTGATCAGGTGAATCTGTCCCTTGAAGAGGGTGAATTTGTTTGCATACTGGGACCAAGTGGGTGTGGAAAGTCAACCCTTTTGAATATTGTGGCGGGTTTCATTAGGCAGACAAATGGACAAGTGGCCATACGGGATGAGATCATAACCGGCCCGGGTCCGGATAGGCTCGTTGTATTTCAGGAGGACGCGCTGTTTCCCTGGTTAAATGTGGGCGAGAACACAGCCTTTGGTCTAAACAGTAAAAGGAATTCCAAAGAGTCGATAAAAAAACAGGTGGATCGCATTCTGGCTTTGGTGGGATTGTCCGATTTTGCCCACTATTTGCCAAAGAACCTCTCCCTTGGAATGAAACAAAGGGTGGCCCTGGCAAGGGTCCTTGTGCTGGCGCCCCGAATATTGCTCATGGATGAGCCATTTGCCTCCCTTGACACCCAAACAAAATCCCAGATGCATACCTTGGTTTTAAGAATATGGGAAGAACTTTCACTTACCGCGCTCTTTGTAACCCATGATGTAGAGGAAGCCCTGAAACTATCGGACACTATATATGTGTTCAATCCCGCGCCCGGTTCCGTAAGGTCAAAGATCTCATTGGACCTGAAAAGACCCCGTGACACAGAGAGCCCTGAATTCCTGGAGCTTAAAAGGGAACTCTCCAATCAAATCATGCCCGCTTTTGTGTCTTAAAAAACATCCGTAATCGAAAAACAAACAGTAAATAATCCCAGAGGCGCCTTGTCCTGTTCTCTTATAGTAGTGACTCAAACGCTTCGGCGCCATGCCCAGGATAAAAAGAATCGCTGTGAAAATGGGCGTAGGAAATTTTATTGCGTAATGAATTCCTTGATGGACTGATTCAATATGTTCGGCGCTTGGAATAGACC
>CAZFJT010000483.1:0-3365 GCA_964519135.1 uncultured Syntrophales bacterium
TCAAGACCCACGCGCCGGCCGGAGTGGACACTGGGACGACAATTCGATTGGAGGGGTGTGGCGCGCCTGGATTAAGGGGAGGTCACAGGGGTGATCTTTATCTGGTGATATATGTGACCCCTGATCCCAGATTTCTCAGACAGGGCGATGATGTATTCGCCACTGTGCCCATATCCGGTGAAGAAGCAAGAGACGGAGTCATAATTGAGGCGCCTGCCCCAGATGGTTCAGTGCGAGTGAATATACCTCCAAACACTTTGGATGAGACAATGTTCAGGTTCAGGGGAAGGGGATTCCCTTCCTTACATGCCCCCAAAAGGGGCGATTACTTTATAAGGGTCCGGGTTGTTTGAGCCTGTGGTCTTCCTATTATTGTATTCAAACGGAATAGCGCGCTGATGATTTGAATAGTTTAACAGTATTTATGAATACACTAGGTCTTTGATAGATATAAAAACCATTGAATGATAATTTAAGCCATAAATTATGGTTAACGGAGGAGAACATGGATGAACAGGAATCCCAGGGTGGATTCAAAGTAAGTGACAGAAGACGTTTTACGTCCGATGGAGAATCAACGCCTGAAGAGAAGGTTTCCACAGAAGAACCACAGCGGCCCCAGGCCGCGCCACAAAAAGAGGAAACCATTGGAACAACTCCTGAAGACCCAACAGATTCCAAGGACGCGCCTAACGGGGAAGAACCTCCTCCTATGGACTTCCTTACATTTATCATGAGCCTCGCGAATACGGCCATATTACAAATGGGGCTTGCTCCTGCGCCTGAAGGTCAACCAGTAACCAAGGATCTTGCCGGCGCCAAACAATTGATTGACATAATCGGACTTCTCGAAGAAAAGACCCAAGGGAATCTGACTGAAGACGAAAAGAAGATCCTTACAGATACGCTTTTCCAGCTTAGGATGGCCTATGTGGAGGCTTCAAAGTAGATAATTGCCCCCTTACCAGGCGCCAATTAATATATTTTTGTTAGAGTATTGAATTCTGTGGCAAAGTGTGGCAATATTTTCGGATTACGGTCCCAATGGGGCCTTTCATTATTTGATACCCGATTATGACGCCCAATTCATGGAGATTAAAGACCGCGCCCTGGGAATATGGGATTCCTGGATCAGGGCCGGGGAAGAGGAGCCAATATAATGTCAAGGATTTGCGATATATGCGGCAAGGGCCCTTTAAGGGGATTCAATGTGAGCCATGCCCACAACCGCACCAAAAAAATCTCTTATCCGAATTTGCAAAAGATAAGAATCCTCACTAATACCGGACAAGCCAAGAGAGTCAAGGCCTGCGCAAGCTGCATTCGATCAAACAAGATATCAAAGGCGCCCTAGCAAGACAGGTATCTTAACTTATTTAGACGCCGCGCAAATCTTAGACAATGGCGCCAAGCCATATGCGGCGTCCTAATCTCCACTCAAACGCCCGTTGCGTCAAGGACCTCCATAGCCCAGTTAAACGCAGCTATCATTGAGGGGAACCCCACCAGATTAGTTGTGAGAAGTATGGTCTGAAGAACCTCCTCTTTTGTAGCCCCCGCGTCCAAACCGCGCCTGACATGTGACCTTACCGCGCCCTTTGATTGAGCTCCCACTGCCGCGCCCAATTGAACCAAGTGTCGTGTTTTTTCATCCAATGGGCCGGTTTCACTACAAAGCTGGCCCACCTTTTGTGTGGCCTCAGCCACCGCTGGAAATGTCTCAGAAAACCTTTTAAATATTTCAGGCAGATACATGAGGACCTCCCGTTTATTCCTTACAAATCTTATATTGCTAAATGCAGGCCTATATTTTTCAGAGTTATGGCAGTAACCGGTTTGAAATCAAATTATCCAGGCCTTAATCCAGGCCATGGAAGGTTAACATAACGGGTTTATGAAATAAAATTCAAGTGGATTGAATTCTTGTATGGTTTTTCCGGACGCGGGTTGAGCGAAATAGCCCGCGGTGATCAAAATTAGCCTTTACCATCCAATAGCACTGTTGACTCATCTATGGGCCCCACAGCTACACAAGCAAACTGTTCAGGCGCGAGGGTGCTTTGGGCTAACTGGACCACCTGTTCCCTTGTTACGTCATTTATGGCCTGGATGATCTCAGCCGCGGTCCGCATCTTGCCAAAGTAATGCTCGGATTTAGCCAACCTGCTCATGCGGGATTCCGTGTTCTCCAATGAAAGAAGCATATTCCCTTTGATCTGGTTCTTGGCGAGATTTATTTCCTCTTGTGTGAGAGTTTCAGCCAAATTCAAGGCCTGATCTTGAAATAGGGAAAGGGCCTCATTCATGGTTTTGGGATCTATACCGAGATAGACACCGAACATCCCGGTATCTGAATAGGAGCTCATAAAGGAATATACCGAATAGGCCAGCCCGCGCTTTTCTCTGATCTCCTGGAACAACCTGGAACTCATTCCACCGCCCAGGACCGAATTCAAAATAAAGGCCGAATATCTCCTGTCATCAACTGCGCTGGGCCCCTCTCCTCCTATACAAACATGAAGCTGCTCCAGATCTTTGGTAATGACATGGGAGGTTATCTCGTTTGCAGCCACGCCTGGTCGATGATTATTTTCCTTGGCTTCAATTGATCCCATCAGCTCGTGTATGGAGTCCACAAGCTCATGATGATCCACTTTACCCGCGGCTGCAATAACTGTTCTTTCAGGACCATAGTTGGAGGCCTTAAAATCCAGTATGTCCTCTCTGGTAAAATCCAGCACAGTGGAGATCTCTCCAAGTATTGGACGCCCCAATGGATCATTCTTCCAGAACCTCATCCCAAGCTCTTCATGGGCCAATTCCTCGGGATTATCCAGAACCTGGTTTATCTCCTGGCATACGACCAGCTTTTCTCTTTCTATCTCTTCAATGGGAAATGATGGATTCAAGAACAGGTCGGTGAGAAGGTCAATGGCAAGATCCATATTTTCCCGCAGGACCTTGCAGTAGTATGATGTAAATTCCTTGCTGGTAAACGCATTTAGTGCGCCGCCCACAGCGTCCATTTCAAGGGCTATGTCATAAGCTGACCGTCTTTGTGTGCCCTTGAAGAGCATATGCTCTATGAAATGCGATATTCCGTTTAACGCCGCGGGCTCATGCCTGGAACCGGTTCGCACCCATACGCCTATGCTCACTGATTCCACATGGGGTACGGTCTCAGTTATAATCCTTAGTCCATTATCAAGAACAGTCTTCTTAAATGCGGCCTGATTGTTTGCCTTTTGATTTACTGTCAGTCTAAATCCCCGCGTTAATGATCCGGATTCATACCAATGGCTTCTTTGCGCGAAAGCTTGATCCTGCCCTGGGAATCAATCCCAATAACCTTCACAGGAAAGCTG
>CAZFJT010000484.1:0-3362 GCA_964519135.1 uncultured Syntrophales bacterium
ACCCCGCCTTTTCTCATATTGGAAATAAATGAGCTCCTTGAAATATTCGGGATGTTCCTTTTGGTTCTAATAGGTCTGGAACTATTGGAAACAATACAAATATATTACACGGACAGGGTCATAAGGCTGGAAGTGGTAATGGTGGTTGCCCTAATAGCTGTATCCAGAAAGGTGATAGTTCTGGATTACAAAGAGCTTTCCGCTCTGACACTGACACACATAGGCGTGCTCGTTATGGCTTTGGCCTTAGCGTTTTTCCTTGTGAGAAGAACCCGGCGATTAAGAGAAAAGCCTAGAATAAAGAGCCCAATAGTTGATCCTGACCTAAAGGATCACCACGAGGATAACCTTTGATTCAATGATTGGTAATGGTCCACAATTGTGATTCCAAACGGTTTTGGAGTGAAAGCGCGGCCTCGTATTTGGTGTCTCCGTATAATGGTAATACTAAGCAATACCGCAAATTACGATAAAAAAGGCGAAGCCTGGATCGCTCCGGCTTCGCCAATATTACGGCCTAATTAGCTCTGGTTAATTAGTTTATGTTGTGAGCGAGTTTTAACCCAACGGCCCACCAACGAATCGCTGCATCTTGTTCCTCTGGATCTTTAACCTTATGTAATCGCCTTTTTTAATTGAGGTTAGGGCCTTCTCGAAACTATCAACCCCCACTATGGGCGAGCCGTTTATTTCCAGCAGCACATCCCCTCGCCTAAGGCCCATTTCAGACCCCGCGCCATCCATGTCAACTCCTGTGATTTCTACTCCCACACCCTGTTTAATGTCCCATTTATTGGCCTTCTGGATAGGGGTTGGTCTCACTTCTATGCCCAGTTCATTGGAAGTCTTTTCGGTGTCAGGGACCTGGCCGGCCTTTGCCATGGCCTCTTTGGTCTTTTCACCGATTTTCACATTCAGGGTCTTCTCCTTACCATTTCTAAAAATCGTGACAGTTGTATCGGTTCCGGGTTTATTTCTCCCTACCATATTCTTGAGATGACCGGCGCCCCGCACTTCCTTGCCGTTGAACTTTACGATTATGTCCCCTGATTTGATTCCAGCTTCATCAGCCGCGCTGTCAGGCACTACCTGAGATACAAGCGCTCCCTCTGATGAGTCCCTGTTAAACGATTTTGCCAAGGCTTCATCCAAATCCTGGATTGTTACACCCAAAAGGCCCCTTCTAACCCTGCCTTCCTTGATAAGATCGTTCATGATGAGCTTGGCGGAGTTGGATGGTATGGCGAATCCTATACCCTGATAACCGCCGCTCCTGGAAGCTATTGCCGTGTTGATACCAACCACTTCACCTCGGATATTGACCAGTGGGCCTCCAGAGTTTCCAGGGTTGATTGCCGCGTCCGTCTGGATGAAGTCCTCGTATTCTATGATCCCTACGTTTGTTCTACCCTTTGCGCTGACAATGCCTGAAGTGACGGTGCTGTTCAGACCAAAGGGATTCCCTATGGCAAGGACCACCTCACCAACCCTCATTGCGTCCGAATCGCCCAATTGAGCTATTGGTAGATTTTTCCCTTTGACTTTTATGACCGCTATATCGCTTTCTTCATCAATGCCGACCACCTTGGCCTTGAACTCATCTTTGTTGGGGGTAGTTACCAGTATTTCATCAGCGTCTTTAACCACGTGAGCGTTTGTCAGGATATAACCATCCTTGGAAACAATGACACCTGAACCCATTCCACGGGGCCTGGATCTGCGTTTTCCACCTGGCTGGTTCGGTAGGAAGCGGCGAAAGAACTCATCCCCAAAAAAGTCCCTTAAGGGATGGTCCTTGAATTTCTCTTGAAAATCTTTACTGGACATGCCTACAATTTTCTTGCTGGAGCTTATATTAACCACAGCAGGCGTCACTTTTTCTGAAACTTGAACAAATGCTTCCCCAAGGGTTTCAAGAGCGGCTGGAGCGCTCGCTCGAGCAGTTTCCGAAACTAACGGGAATAGTACGGCGATGGCCATAATTAACGCTAAAGTAACATTAAGATACATTAAAGCAACTCTCTTCATAGAGTATCCTCCTCGTCGGTTAACTAGGTTCTTAAGACTCATCAAACATCTTTAGGTTCTTTACATTTTTTTTTTGTTATAAGAAACCGGTTATAATAAAGGAGAAGATCTTTGGATAATAGATTCTCTCCATTACATTATGTACTCATATAGGCGCCCAGGCGCTGACGCACAACCACCCCTGAATTTATATTGGTTTTAAGGCGCCATGATCGTTCGGAAAAGACAATTATATTTTTTGTAACCATGTGATTCCTATCAGTTCAAATGGCCGAGGGGGTGGAATCAAGGCCCATAAGATTATAAATTACTTTAATAAATTTCAATAACTATTTAATTAATTGACAAAAACAACAAATTAAGTATAATAGGAACGCATTGCAAATTTAAGAGGTGAAGCACAATGAACGTTGGTTCACAATCACAGCCAAAAAGAACTATAAAGGTCAAAGAATTCTTGACAGACTTCCACGCAGGTGTTTCAGACCCTGAATTAATGGAAAAGTACAATCTTACGGTCACAGGAATCAGTCGATTCTACGACATGCTCCAGGACAGGGGCATACTCACTGAAGCGGATTTTTCGGCCAGATCCGCGAGAGAAGACGAAATGGTTCCTGAACAAACGGATTTCGAGAGCCATACAGGGGCCTATTGCTCATCTTGCGGAGCAGAGCAAGATCCACAACTCGGCTCTTGTCAAAACTGCAATTCAGGGCAAGGTAAGACAATACTTGCCCCAACCGCTCATATGCCCGAATATGCGGCTACTGACCAAAGCCCGGCCCAAGGCGCCAATCAGGAATTTGCAGAACCCTTTTTCATGGATTCACAAGAAGATCCCTTGGATTTCAGTCTGGATTCACCAGAGGAACCTGAGGATTCCGGGATGGACAGTATCGGCGCCGATAATCTGGATTTCATGGGAAGCGCCATTAGCTGTGACAAATGTGAGTCTGTTATGGATCCTGTAATACGGGTCATTTACGAGAGGTCAGTTGGCCTGAAGTCAATATACATAAGCGCGGGAATATTTCTTCTCAGCCTTATCACAGCTTCGTCACTACACTTTTTCAATGGTTATTCCTTTGCCAGGCTGGTGGTAATTTATACTACAGGCCTATCATTCTTTGTTGGTTCCGTGTTTCTGGGAGTGGGCGCGTTCATGCTAATGGCAAGGGAAAGGGTTTATCAATGCGCGTCATGCCTAAAAATCCAACCAAGGGCCTAGATAATAAGGGCCTAAGAATGTGGGCCTAAAATGTATATTTAGTCCTTGATGAAATTCGCTTTACCTCATTTGTGAAAAAACTGGGAGGCTGGCGCCTAAACCA
>CAZFJT010000485.1:0-3352 GCA_964519135.1 uncultured Syntrophales bacterium
TCCCTGATCCGTATTTGAAAGTGTCTTGATACAAGGGAAACTATGAACATTATATAAAGGCTGTTTATAAGGAACGCGGCCAGGTTTACGTCTATGTCCGACCTTACCAGCCCTTTTCTTATTCCGTCCTTGATAAGTGTTTTCAGATGTTGAGCTGTATATTGCTCCACTTCTCTGGAAAGCTCGTCAGCAAATTTTTCCATACCTGAAGAGGAAACATTGAGATATAAGGCCACATATTCGGGATTCGCAGTGGCAAATTCAACTCCCCTTTTGAACATGCGCTCCACCTGAGTAAAAATATCCCATTGCGGCTTAATATCACTATAAACAGCTTGCCTGGACTTTTCCAAACCATCCCTGCAAACATATAGGTAAAGATCGGTCTTTGAATCAAAGTAATCGTAAAGTGAGCCCTTGGAAACCCCTGCTTTCTTGGCAAGCCCATTCATGTCCGTCTCATTGAAGCCTTTTTCAGCAAAGAGTTTTGCCGCTTCCAAGAGCAAGCGCTCTCTTTTCTCTTCAGGGATTTTATTGAATGTGTCCTTTGGCATCAGAGCCCTTAAAAACCAATCTGCCTCAAAGAGAGAGCCGAGATTGATAGAAGCGAAATATCTCCTTGACTGACCTAAGAATTGACTGAATTCACTCTCAGAGAATCGCTTCGCCTGGTAAACGGTTACTATAGCGCCGGGTTTATTCCGACCGACCGTCCGGTCATAATATTAAATCGCGTGTTTTTTGTTGTCAAGCAGTATTCTTTTTCATAATCTTAAATTATCAGTGAGTTTGTAAAGACGCGATTGTATTTCGGGTGAATTCCAATTAATTGGACTATTCACCAGGAAATATGGCCTGTCCGCCCTTTTCTTTATGAGTCTCTGGTTCTTGCTGTTCGTCTCGAGCCAGGGCTTGTCTGATATTTTGGGCGTCTTTTTTGTTTACGCCCTTAATCGCTAATATCTCATCATCAGAAGCTTGCAGCAGAGATTTTACACTCCCAAAAGCCTTTAAAAGGGCTTCCCGCTTCTTGGGGCCTATGCCGTTAACATTGTCTAAAGCCGACTTAATAACAGCTCTGCCATGGCTCTTGGATCGGGTTGTGTTGGCAAATCTATGGGATTCATCTCGCACACGCATAAGGAGCATAAGAGCTGGATCATTTTGCTTAAAATTTATGGGATTTTTTCGATTTGGGATGAAAATCCTATCTTGGACGTTTTCTTGACGCGCCTTTGCAATTGCCGCAACAGGGGGCGCGGACTGCCCAAGACTTTCTGAAAGAGCTTTATAAGCCGCGTTCAGTTGAGATTTTCCCCCATCTATCAAAAAAAGATCAGGTAGAGGATCTTCATCGCGGTGGTTTATTCTACGGGTGATCGTCTGATGAATCATACCAGGATCATCCTGATTTTCGAATCCGCGCATTTTGAATACACGATAGGCCGGTTTATGGGGTTTACCGTTTTTGAGACTTATCTTAACTCCTATGGGTTCTTTACCTGAAATATTGGATATATCATAACCTTCTATTATTTTGGGAGTTATCGGTAATTTCAGCTTTGCTTTAATTGTTTGCGCCACATTATCCATTGCGTCCTTTTGCTTTTCGCGCATGATGGCCGCGTTCGCGTTTTTTAAGGCAAGGGCCATGAGTTTCGCGCCCTGTCCCTTTACAGGTACTCGCACATTTACTCTGTTTCCCCTCAAATCGCTCAGCCAATCCCCAATCAGTTCCATGTTTTCCACTGGATGGGATATCAGTATTTCCTTTGGAACAAACGCGCCCGCTGAATAATACTGATTGATAAATGAAGCCAGCACTTCTTGTGGTTCAAGGGCGGGATTTGTAAAAAAATGGGAGTCAGCGGACAACAAATTCCCCTGTCTGAATGAAAGGGCTTCAACAATGAATTTATCCTCCTCCTGGGCCATGACACCTATAACATCCTGATCTTTTAAATGAAAAAACGACACGTTCTGTTTTTCCAAGGTTCTCTGTACAGAATTTATCCTGTCCCTTATCCTCGCGGCCTCTTCAAAACGCAGATCCCTTGCAGCAGTTTCCATCTCCCTTTCCATCGTATAAATGAGATCCTGGGCTTTACCTGAAAGGAGCAGGGTTACCGCGTCGATCATTCTGCCATATTCTTCCTTGTCAACCTTCCCCGCGCATGGGCACAGACACTTGTTCATTTGGCAATTCAAGCAAGGTCTTTTACATGTTGCAAAATGCCTGTCCGTGCATTGTCTTAAGGGAAACAGCTTATAGATGAACTTCAGGGTTACTTTCGCGTCGCCTGCTGATGAGTAGGGACCAAAGTACCTGGAGTTGTCAGGTTTGATTTTTTGGGTTCTAATAAGACTGAGTTTGGGAAAATCATGTTTTGTATCGAGCCTGATGGAAAAGAATGATTTATCGTCTCTTAAGTCTACGTTGAATTTGGGCCGGTGTTGTTTAATCAGGTTATTTTCGAGGATCAGGGCTTCTTTTTCAGTTTCTGTGAGTATGGTTTGTATGGATTTGACCTTTGAAACCAGTATTGGAATCTTAAGCCTATCATCGCCGCTTTTCACAAAATAGCTTCTTACCCTGTTTCTAAGATTTGCCGCCTTGCCCACATAGATCACCTTTCCTCTGGAATCGATCATCAGATAGCATCCAGGGCTGGTGGGCAGGTTTTTCAGGAATTCTTCATCTATTGGCATGTTTTTAAATTAAGGTGGGGAATGTTAGAATCAAATATTGGATAGAATTGGAAGAATTGTTTACAGTCCAGCCACCTGATAATCTTCATCAGAGAAACCAGAAAACAATTCTAAGGCTGCTTTTGTATGTTCTTGGATATATTCGGCTAATTGTAGTAGCTTATCATGATCCACATAATCCCTGGTCAAAGTAAAAACAAGATATTCACCTCTTAAAAAAAGAATTTCAATGACCATGTTTTTCATTGCTTCGATTTCAGTTAAATCGGAGCGCCTTTTTTCAATAAGTAAAACCGTGAAATCTTCCCCTGTTTCTTTGTAATAGTCGCTTTTAAAAAGACGCAAAACATTATTGAATCCAAAAAGATGTTTCTCATACTTGTCCGGTAAAACAGGTTCCCAACATAATTCCCCATTTAATGTCTTCTCTTCTATGTCGTTAAAAAGCTTTTCGTACTTATCCAATCTTCCTATCCTTTATAAAAAATGCGTTCTTTTAAGATTGAAATATCTCTCTTTATATTATTCAGATTTTTATTATTATCCAATTCTATTCTTTTTTTGTAACGGGTCTATTGTCAAGAGAGGCTTTTAAATAACTTAAGGCTTCATAATTATAAAGTTTTTGTGGAGGGGTCCGGGG
>CAZFJT010000486.1:0-2704 GCA_964519135.1 uncultured Syntrophales bacterium
ATTTCAGGTCGTTCCAAACCTTTTTTCTCTTTAACTCAACCAATTGGGCTTCAGCCAGTTTCGTTGGATCACTGTCCGATTCCACACTCAGGGTATTGAGTTTCTTGGTCAGAAGCTCATATTCCCTTTTAGAGCTCTCTATCTTATAGTTCAAATCAGTTGGGTCAAGAATAGCGAGAACTTGATTGTTCCTCACATGCTCACCCTCTGTAACCATAACCTGATCAATTAATCCATCCATTCTGCAGAAGGCTATATTCTTGTGAATTGATGTTAATTCACCCTCCCCGCCCACTTTCACTGTCATGGGCCACAAAAACATGAACAGAAAAAATATGATCAAAATTGTTAGCCATATTGAGTACTTTTTAATAAATACAATTGATCGGGAATCACTCGGCGAGCCCAAAATCCCGGCAATAAGTCTTGGTCGTCTGAGTTCGATGTATTTTTGCAGCAACAAGGATGAGAAGATCGGCGCGGAACCTAAAACAGTTACAGCCTGGGCTTGGGATGGAGGGGTCGAGTCAAAAAACTCCATAATTATGTGGGCAATTGTTATGTCCTGATGAAGTAAAGGTATAAGGAAGAAATATTTGCACCCGGACATTTTCATATAGCCTAATAGGGCCTCCTTTTGTTGGGAGGTCAATTTTTCCAAGGCTTTGTCGTCCGGCGCTAGTCCTGAGTATAGAAGTAAACCTCTTTTGATATTTCTCAAATTGGAGGATAGATCCACCAAGCCAGCGTGTATTTCCGACCTGACTTCCAAAGTGGGCTGATTTGCAGCAGCGCTTACCTTTGAGGCGCCTTTGATGTGATTTATCAAAAAGCATCTGTCAAAGCTTATCAAAATCCGCAGGTCATTCACCAGAAAGTATTGCAAGTCGTCCACAGATTCCATTTCAGCCGCGCGTCTTGTGAGGTCCAGGGCTCTGGTCAGGGTTTGCTGGGCCAAGGAAGAAGGCTCATGCTCCATCCCTGGTTTGGCGTCGATCTTTTCCTTGTCAGCCGGATATGTGGATGCGCTTTGGGTAAAATCCATCTATTGTCAATCTCCATTTAATTTAAAAGACGCCATGGCATCATAGCCTGCCCCTGCCATTACCATATTGATTCACGATTGAAAGTTTGCGCGGCTGCGTTAACGATCCTCTGGATCAGACTCCTTGGAGGAAAAACCACAGCGCACTTGCCCGCGATCCTCAGTGGAATAGAATGAACATTGCGAAAACTCGTCAAGAATATGTATTGAGGGGCCAGTGGAGCGTCTTTGGTTTGCTCACCTTTTTGCTCTGTGGCCACCTCCCCTCCCAGGCGACTTGAAAAGGGACTATCAGCTATATCTTGTTCACTGTAGTGCTTGATGGATTCAATATCTGCTTTATGGATCTCAGATGGATGACCTGGAAACCAAAACTTTATTGCTTGCCCGATCTCAAGTCTGGCTGCGTCATTCTCTGGAATCAAGGTCTTTACCACACAACGTTTCCAGGACTCCAATTCTCCCACTACAGCTCCCTCACCAGGCTGATAACCTGGCCTCATCATTGGATCCAGGGCTGTGATCATGCATTTGAAAGGAGCTTTTACGCCATTTTGGGCCAACTCCAGCTCTTTTTGCAGCAATTTCAGCTCATGTTTAACCTGACTTAGCTCAATTATTTTCTCTGACGCTTCGGCCATGGTAGATTGATCCAGCAAAAGGCCCTGTATTTCCCTTTCCAGGATTTCCCTTTCCAGGTCCTTGTTCTTTCGTGAAAGCTCCAACCTCTTGCTATCCAATTGGAACAGGATTGTTCCTTCCTCTACAATGTCCCCTTTTTCTATGAATAGCTGAGAGATCGACGACTGAATTGGCGCAGTCAATTTCTGAGATTCAGCGGAATCCAAGTAACATGGATAAACTGAATTTGATGACCAGGGAATGACCAGGACCAATATCAGAAGCGCAACCAGGGCCGCCACGATCAACGCCCCAATTGGGCGGGGTCTGATCTCATTACGCTGCTTTATCATGAATAATATTCCCTTTGAAACAGGCCTTACAATGAATAGAAAAAAAGCCACAACAGCAAGTGTAAGGCCCAATAATTTATCGAATCTGTAATAGACACCCGCGACGATTCCAGTATAAAGCAAACACCTATATATTACAGCGCTGATTCCATATACCGTAAAAAGTGAACTTTCCCTAAAACCTGAGCTGGTATTGGGAACAAGGGTCATGCCAAGAGCCTTGTTCAAGAATAGATACTTTATGTAACCAAAAGCCTTCTGTTGCAAATTAGGTAAGTTAAGATAATCAATGAGAATGAAGTAGCCATCGAACTTTAACAGGGGGTTCCCGTTGAACATTACAGTAGAAACAAAGGACGTGGTCATCTGGTAAAAGGCCAGTGAATTAATAATACCGGGTTTGGTAAAATACCAAATATAGGTGGAAATTATGGCAAGCGCGGTCTCAGCCAATATCCCGGCCCCTGCTATGGCCATGCGTTGTCGCCTGCCTGCAAGGTTCCATGCGTCAGTGGTATCGCAGTAGAGGCATGGGAAAAATATCAAGAAAGCCAAACCCATCCTGGGAACGCGCAATCCGTATAGCTTTGCCGTATAAGCGTGGGCAAATTCATGAATCAGCTTTGTGATGGCTATTGCAAACCAGAGATACAGCAGGTTTTCCAGGTTGAAGAAATACAGGTAC
>CAZFJT010000486.1:2714-3347 GCA_964519135.1 uncultured Syntrophales bacterium
GGTCAAAAACCCTTGGAAGTCCGGTAATAAAGAGATACAGCGCGCCCGGAAACAGAATCGCGGCCAACCCCACTGTCCATTGATTGCATAAAAACTTGAATATATGAACGGTCCTATCAAGGAATCTGTCCGGGTTAATAAGGGGAATAAACAGGAAATAAACCGATGAAAATCTCTGTGCTGCCTTGGCTTTTTTTATATTGTCACGCAAGCCTTTTTGAAAATGCGCGGAGCTGAACTTTGAGCCCAACATAAGGCCCATTTGCGCAGCCTTTCCCACAACTGCTTTTGCGTCGTCTATGTCATAGTAGATACCCCATGATTTAACATTCTCAACAGCGTCCTCTAGGGAGGTATGGCCGTCAAACTCCTTTAGGAAGCGGAGCTCTTCCTTGGAAAGTCTGTAAAACTTTTGGGATACAGGGTCCCTGATAACAACATCTGAATAGAATCCGTATTCCTTGCGGATCGAGATATCCAAATCAGGTCTGAACTTGGGCCACTGTTCCATATTGAATTATTCAGAGAATATAATTATATATCTTGATTTCGTCCTGGGGGGTTATAAATTTCAGGCGTCTTGATTCAGCTTTAGCTAAACCACTAAGCCCTCCACAGGCCGGCGCGTAATCC